>JANOKQ010000969.1:0-3904 GCA_031419375.1 Acidimicrobiaceae bacterium | reverse complement strand
ACCGACTTGCGGACCCCCCCTAATGTGACGGTTTCGTGTCGCGCGCCTTGAATGTTGCAAAGAGGTGACGATATGTTTACCGCCCGTCAGAGGTAGGCGCCGGTTCTCGGCGAGAAGAACCAGTCCTCACCCCTGACACCCCTGCGGTTGCGCTCTCGTTCGGCGCTCCTGCCGTGACATTCGAACATGTCGGCAACACGTCGACATGACCCCGAGCGTCACGACAGCAACGACGCATTGCATCCCCGAAGCAACACCTCGGCGGTCGCGTGCGCTGACCAAGGAGAACGTTTCCAATGAAGTCCACTTCAACCATTCGCCGTGCTCTGCTTGCGGGAACGCTCTCGATCGTTGGGATCACAGCGGCCATGGTTCCCGCCCCGGTGCATGCGGCCGGCACCGCAGCACCGCAACGTGGCCGCCAGGCCGATCCCATTGCGGATCAGGCGGTGCGAGCACTGTTCCTCCTGAACCAATCGATCACGTCCGGTGACAGCGCAGCTCGGGCTAGCTATGAGCAGGAACGCAACTCGATCGCCGACGGCATTGCGTCACGTCTCGGCATCGACGCTTCCCCCTTGCGTACCGCCTGGGCCAAGGCCGACATCGAGCATCAGCAGGCGCTCATCGGCGCGTTCACTCAACTCGGAGTTCCGTATCGCAAGAACACCAGCAAGGCTGGTATTGGGTTCGACTGCTCGGGCATCACCACCTATGCGTGGGCGCAGGCCGGGATCACCCTGCAGCGGTCGAGTTCGGCGCAGATCCGCGCTGCGGTCCCGCTCACTCCCGAGACCGCCCAGGCCGGAGATCTGGTGCAGTACCCCGGCCACGTCATGATGTGGCTCGGTGTCGACCGGGCGATCGTCCATTCGCGACAGCCCGGGCACAACGTCGAAGTCGACGTGATCTCCAACAACAAAAAACTCCGCTTCGGCGACCCGACCCCCTGACCCGAGGCCCTGACCCGAGGCCGACGCGGGCGGTCGAACGGCCTGTGGAGCGGTGGCGTGTCGAGAAAGCCACCGTGGCGGTGCATTTTTCGACAAACGGTCGCTCCAGTTGGCCGGGCACGAGGGACGTGGGCCGGCCCAGGCGGACGGTCAGCTGTGGATTGGGCCGGCGGCGTCGCGTAGCGATGGAATGACCCGCCCGGTGCGGGAGGCGATGATCTCGGCGCAGATCGAGATCGCTGTCTCTTCCGGCGTGCGGGCGCCGAGGTCGAGCCCAATCGGCGACATCAGCCGGGCTAGGTCGGTGGGGCTCACGCCAGCGTCGATCAGTCGCTCGGTGCGCTTGTCGTGTGTCCGTCGGCTACCCATCACCCCGATGTAGCCGACGGAGGTGGCCAGCGCTCCGATCACTGCGGGCATATCGAACTTCGGGTCGTGGGTGAGGATGCACACCGCATCGCGTTGGCGCAGCAGCGGCCCTCGCGCGGTGAACACCGGGGTCGGCCACGACACCACGACCTCGTCGGCGGCGGGGAACCGTCGGCGGGTCGCGAACACCTCGCGGGCATCGATCACCGTTACCCGGTAGCCGAGCACCTTGGCAACACGGGAGAGGGCTGCGGTGAAATCGACGGCGCCGAAGATGAGCATCTCCGGAGGCGGGGCCCAGCTTTCGACGAACACCGACACCGTTGTGGCGTTCTCCAGGTCTTCCGGAGTGGTCTCGCCGTCGGGGCCGTAGTGGCGCACACCGGATCGTCCGGCTTCCAGCTCGGCGAGCGCATCGCGGGCGGCGATGCGATCGAGTTCGCTGTTGCCGAGCGAACCCAGCGCGGCACCATCAGGGGTGACCAACAACTTTGCGCCGGGGCGCGGGCCCTCGATCACGGTGACGAGCGAGGTTGGTAGTTGGCGGCGCAGACGGTCGCGCAGGATCGGGTACAGCTCCATGGTCACCAGTCGAGCGCTTCGACGAACAGCCGGATCGTGCCGCCACAGGTAAGACCGACTGCGAACGCCTCGTCGTCGCTGTAGCCGAACGTGACCAGGCCGGCCTCGCGTTCACCGCTCAACACGCCGAGCGCTTCAGACACGACAGCGCCTTCGACGCACCCGCCGCTGACGCTGCCGGCCACTTCGCCGAGTTCGTTGACCGCCATCGCCGCGCCGGGTTCGCGCGGTCCGGAGCCTTCGGTGTCGACGACGCGCGCAACAGCAACGCGCTTTCCTTCGGTGATCCATCGATCGATGTCGTCGAGCAGTTCACGCATGGGCGGTGATCCTTTCCGGAGTGAGCAGGCGGTTGACCGGACGGCCGCCGCAGATCTCGTCGGCAGAGATGGTCGCGGCTAGTTCCTCCATCGCCGCGACCGAGTGGCCCTCGACGAATGCGTCGACGTACGGCAGCGCGGCGGCCATACCGCGCGCCAGCGGCGCGTAGCCGGGTGTGACCTTGAGCGGGTTCACCCAGATGGTGCGAAACGCCACCCGAGACAGCCGTTGCATCTGTTCGGCGAGCAGCTCCGGATCGCCGCGGTCCCAGCCGTCGGACAAGATCACAACGATCGCTCCGCGGGCCATGCCGCGCACACCCCACTCGTCGTTGAACCGTCCCAAGCAGTCGCCGAGGCGGGTGCCCCCACTCCAGTCGAGCACCCGCTCGGTGGCCAGTTGGAAGGCCCAGTCGGGGTCGCGGCTGCTCAGCTCGCGGGTGACACGGGTGAGCCTGGTGCCGAGAGCGAACGCCTCGACCCGCTGCCTTCCCGCGACTGCGGCGTGCACGAACCGGAGCATGCCGCGAGCGTATGGCTCCATCGACCCGCTGACATCGAGCAGCAGCACGAGGCGGCGCATCCGCTCGCCGGGCTCACGCCAGCGGCGCACGATCGGCTCGCCGCCGGAGGTGAGCGAGGCCCGCACCGTGGCGCGAATGTCGGGCGAGCGACCGTGAACCGATCGGCGAAGCCGGTACGACCGTCGCGGCGGACCGGCGAAGCGCAGGCTCCCCATCAGCGTTTGGGCCTGGTGCAGTTCGTCGTCGTCGTAGGCGGCGAAGTCCTTGTGCCGCAAGACCTCGGTGGCGGAAAACCGGAGTTGCAGGGTGGGGTCGTCGTCGGCATCGCTGCTGTCAGGCTGGTCGTCGTCACCTTCGTCACCGTCGTCGATGGCAATGGTGATCTTGATCGGCTCTTCCTCGACTGCACCAGTTCCTGTTGCCCCACGCTGTTCCCAGAACACGGCGAACGCCCGGTCGAACACCCCCAAGTCTTCCGGGCGGTGGATCAGCGTGCTGCGCGCCGCCCAGTAGACGCCGTCGCGGCGGTCCAGCCCAACCAGCCCGAGCGCCTCGGCAAACTGGATGACGCTGCCGATCGGTACGGCCAGCTCCAACCCGCGCAGCAACTGCCCGAACGCGACCGCGATCTCGACTCCGCCGGTGATGGGGGGCGTGCCGGTCACCCCGCGAGCGCTCCTCGTTCGAAGGCGTGCTTGACGATGTCGGCCAGCCCCCCATTCTGGCGGACCTTGTCGTGGTCCTCGCGATACTTGAGCACGGCCCCGAGGGTGAGTGACACGGTCGACTCGTCGAGCGTGCTGACGCCGAGGGATGCAAGGGCGCTGGCCCAGTCGATCGTCTCGGCGACGCCCGGCGGTTTGTACAGCCCCTTTGAGCGCATTGCCTCGACGGCACCGGCCACCTGGCGGGCGAGCGGTTCGAGGACGTGCGGAACGCGCAGTCGTACGATCGCGACCTCGCGGTCGAAGCTGGGGTGCTCGACCCAGTGGTACAGGCAGCGTCGCTTCAAGGCGTCATGCACGTCACGCGTGCGATTGGAGGTGAGGATCACCAACGGCGGGCGGCTGGTGGCGTAGGTGCCGAGCTCGGGGATGGTGATCTGGTAGTCGGACAACACCTCGAGCAGGTAGGCCTCGAACTCGTCGTCAGCCCT
>JANOKQ010000968.1:0-1696 GCA_031419375.1 Acidimicrobiaceae bacterium | reverse complement strand
ACTGCGGGCACGTCTCGGCGAACACGTTGCGGCCCTCGTGGCGTGCGGCGGCGATCTCGTTGAGGGCGTCGCCGGCGCTCATGTGCACCACGTACAGCGGTACGTTGCCCGCCACGTGACTGAGCACGATGGCCCTGTGTGTGGCCTCGGCCTCGAGTGGCGACGGACGGGTGTAGCTGTGGTATCTCGGGTCGGTCTCGCCGCGGGCAAGCGCCTGCTGCACGAGCACGTCGATGGCGATGCCGTTCTCGGCGTGCATCATGATCATCGCCCCGCAGTCGGCGGCGGTCTGCATCGCTTTCAGGATCTGCCCGTCGTCGCTGTAGAACACACCCGGGTAGGCCATGAACAGCTTGAAGCTGCTGATCCCCTCGTGCTCGGTGAGGTAGCGCAAAGCCTTCAGCGACTCGTCGTCGACCCCGCCGATGATCTGGTGGAACCCATAGTCGATCGCGCAGTTGCCGTCGGCCTTGCGATGCCACTCGGCAAGGCCATCGAACACGTTCTCCCCGGAGCGCTGCACGGCCATGTCGATGATGGTGGTGACGCCGCCCCAGGCCGCGGCACGCGAGCCGGTTTCGAAGGTGTCACTGGCGAACGTGCCACCGAAGGGCAGCTCCATGTGCGTGTGCACGTCGACCCCGCCGGGGATGACGTACTTGCCGGCGGCGTCGATCACCTTCGCACAGCCTTGCTCGGCACCGGCGAAAAAGCCGGGTGCCCCGAGCGCGACGATCGTTTCGCCGTCGATCAAAACATCCTGGACGATCACCCCGGTGGTGGAGATGACCTTGCCATTCTTGATCAGTGTCGTGGCCATCCGGAACTCCTGTCGCTCGATGATCGAGCGTAATGTGATTCTACGGTCCTGACAATACCTGAATTGTTACCGCACAATTGCCGCAGTGTGTCGAGGTCGTACCAGTCACTTGGCCCATCGCCGGCCGGTGCTCACACGCGCAACCGAGGCCCGATCGAGGCACTTCCTTGGTGCTGGGAACGATCACCCGTCGGTCGAGGTGCGCCCGAAACTGCCCGGTTTGACCGCGTCCCGCATTCGGCCGGGGTGAGCAGTCCGTGGCGAAGCGCGGTCAGACGAGCGGATTGCCCGCCAGCCGCGGGCGTGCTCCGTGTCCTTCGTGCGTGCCTGTGGCGCATGATGGCCACGAAGCACCTTGCGGGAGGGCGGGTCGGCCACTCCGAGCACAGCTTCAACGACGACCGCCACGCACGCGGCCGGACGGTGTGTTGGAAGAACGCGTCGCCGGGCAGGCCAACGCGATGCACACTGCGGTCACCCCACCAACCGCCGGATTGTTCGAGGGAGCATCAGGAGATGATCTTCTCCCCCGACGGCCGCGCCCTCACCTCCAAAGCACGCGGTCAACCAACCATCCGCGCCGCCTGAACCAGGACTGCATTCGCGGTCTTGTCACTTGAACGGGTTGGTGACCAACACGCCGGCGATCGTCGATCCGTCGGCAAGGTCCTCGGTGAGCAGGCGTTCGCATCCGGCTCGCGCCGCCGCGGCAACGATGAGTGCATCCCAATAGGACATCAGATTGCGGTCGGCGATCGCCAGGGCCGACCGCACAAGCGGGGCATCCACCGCCACGCAGCGCAGCCGGCTGAAGGAGCGAACTGCCAACCCACACTCGCTCCAGGTGAACGTCTCCGGGAACCGCCGGCGCACGAC
>JANOKQ010000967.1:0-2602 GCA_031419375.1 Acidimicrobiaceae bacterium | reverse complement strand
AGAGCGGCGGAGTCGAGTACGTCGCCGCCAGCGACCGCGACTTCGGCCTGTACATCTTCCGATACACCGGGCCCTGATCCGAGCGAACGCTCAAAGTTGACGTAGACGATCGGCGGCCCCAGACCACGTCTGGGGCCGCCGGTGGCGTTTTGGGTCGGACCGCTCCCGGGTGCCGGGTGGACCGCGCGTCCGCCCGTCCGTCAGCCGCCCTCTGGTTTCAGACCGGCTGGAGCACCCGCTTGTCGAGAAATGCACCGTGGGCGTGGCTTTCTCGACACGCCGTGCTCCGAAAAGCCATGTCCGGGCAACCTTCAGGCCGGCCGGCGCACTCGCTTGTCGACAAATGCACCGTGGGCGTGGCTTTCTCGACACGCCGTGCTCCGAAAAGCCATGTCCGGGCAACCTTCTCGACACGCCGTGCTCCGGGCCGCCGTTTCCGGGCTGCCTGCTCCGATCGACGCCACCCCGGATCGGCACTTCGATCGGTTCACGCTCGTCGCCAGCGGCGCCGGCCGGGATCGAGCGACCCCCACACCGCCACGACCACGCCGACGATGGCAATCCACCGCCAGCGCTCGTGAAAGTCGTCGATGGCGATCATCGGGAGCCCACGGAAGCGTGCACCCAATGAGCTGACGACGCCGAGCACGAGAAGGGCCGCCATCGTCGCACCGAGCCCCGTCGACACTGCCGCGTCGGTGCGCGCGGCCGCAGCAACAGCGAGCGAGACCGCGGCCGCGGCGAAGAACTCGACGGCGATGAACCGCACCGGGATCGGCTCCGACGACCACATCACATCATCCACGCCACGCCGCCGAGCATCAGCATAGCCAGCCCGAGCGACGGGATCACGCGCGCGAGGCGGCGTTCGATCAGGCTCGTCGGTGACGCCTGCAGGGTGACTGCCGCGGGGTCGTCGATCGCGAACCCGAGCGCCGCCCCTCCGAGAATCGCAGCTGCCTCGACCGCGCCGGTGAAACGGTGATGACCCTGGGCTGCGGTCGCCAGGGCGGGAACCGTGGCGAGCACCAGCGCTGATGGATATGCCGGAGCAATCGTTCGTACGCTCGCCGCCAGCGCGCGCATCACACGGCGAGCACGCGTCATCAGCAGCGAATCGCGTCGGTCAGGACACGATCGATCGGGCCCACCGGAGCCAGCGCGGCCAACGACATGAGCTCATCGGTTGTCGTTGCCGCGTCGGTGACGAACGCCCAGTTCCGCCCGAGCAGCGCGTGCACCTCGGCTGGAGGCAGGGAGAGGAGTTGGCGCGCGGCGGCGAGGTCTTGTTGCGACCACGCGACCGGCGCGGCCCCGAAATCGCACGGCTCCGGCCACAGCCCCTGGTTGCCGAGATCCCACGCGTCGGGGCTTTCGTGCCCATCGTCGTGGACGTTGTAGCTGATCGCAATCAGGCGGGTCGCGTCATCGCTGGGCAAACCCTGCGCGGCGAGCCACAGCGCCACCACACCGCGGGCCTGGCCGGCGATCACGAGCGGAAACTGGCCGGCCGGCTCACCCCCGACCCCCGGCATCGCCAGCCGAACCCCGGCTCGCAGCCGCACCGCGCGCAGCTCGCTGCGGGCGGCCTCGAACGCGAACGACAGATCGTCGCCCTCGACAAGCGGGGGCAACACGGCGATCGCCGCGGCCACGTCCGGACCGAGGTGTTCGGTTCGCCCGTCGAAGAACTGTCGGAACACCAGACCGGGCGTGCCCTCCGGTGCTGCGGCGGCGACCGGCGCAACTGCGTCGAGGACGATGTCGCCGAGCTGTTCGTGATCCGCATAGGAACACACTTCGATGCGGGTCGCGGTGACGCACGTTTGGTGCGCGGCGGGCTTGGCCACCAGCGAGGCGATGTGCCGGGCAGACTTCTCCGAGATCGGTCGCGTCACCATCACACCCGAGATGCCAGCGGCAGCGACCACGAGCGCCGCGACCGTGAGCGTCCGCCGCGACCGATCGGCGCGAAGCGTCGCGATCACCACCATCAAAATGCCAAGTGCCGCGATCCAGACAAGGTGCCACCACACCGGCCGGTCGGTGAAGGTCAAGTCGTGCGGTGGGTAGCGGGGCCAGGTGGACAGCTGGCGAATGTTGCTCCAATGCGGGTCGCCAACGCCGCCGAGGGTGGTCGAGGCCCACAGCACGACGAACAGCGCGACCACCGGTGTCAGCCGCCATGGCGCCCACTGACCGAGTGCGACACCGAGGAACACCCCGCACGCACCCAGCACCACCGCGGTGACGACATCGGCAACAGCGTTGGCGTCGATCGAGCCGAACGCGGCAGCGGGATGAAGCCGAATCGAGAGCGCGAGCACCGCGACGAACACAGCTATCGCTAGCGCCGGCACCCAGGCCACACACAGCTGGCCGTTCGTGCGGATCGATTGGCTTGCCGGGCAGGCCGTGAGCAGTTCGGCTGCGCCGTCACGGCGGGCGCGGGTGACCGAGCCGTGAGCTGCACACACCGCCATTCCGACCATCGGGTACGCCATGATCGGCGTCAGCCCAACGCGGAGACGCCAATGCTGACCGTCGCGCACCCACACCCATCCGAACAACACGACGGTCAACACCAGGAGCCCGATGGACA
>JANOKQ010000966.1:0-2519 GCA_031419375.1 Acidimicrobiaceae bacterium | reverse complement strand
GGGTCGAGTTCGGCAGCGGCGAGTCGTCCAGCGAGGCCGAGCTCGGCGGGTTCGGGCTGAACCCGGCAGACAAACGTGATGCGTGGCTGGAAGGCCTCGACGTGGCGTTGCGGTGCATGGTGGAAACGCCCTTCACCGGTGTCGACGGCCGCTTCGTCACCATGCCACCGCGCAACGTCATCCCCAAGCCGGTCCAGAAACCGCACCCTCCGCTGTGGGTGGCCTGCTCGCGTCGCGAGACCATTCTTCTTGCCGCCGAGAAGGGGATGGGCGCGCTCACGTTCGCGTTCATCGATCCGGAGGAGGCGGTCAACTGGGTGAGCGAGTACGAGCGGACCTTCACCGAGTCGTGCGTCCCGGTCGGCTTCGCCGTCAACCCGCAGGTCGCCTGCGTCAGCCCGATGATGGTCCACCACGACGAGGACGAGGCGATCCGCCGCGGCGCCGAGGGGTCGAACTTCTTCGGCTACTCCCTTGGCCACTTCTACGTGTTCGGCGACCATCGGCCAGGCACCACCGACGTGTGGTCGGAGTACGTCGAGCGGCGCGCAGCCAAGGGCTACGACCCCGCCGCCGTCGCAGCCGCGCAACAGCGCGGGGTCCTCGGTGCCAAGCAAGCCGGCGGAGATACTGCCGGGTTGCGCGGCAGTGTCGGCACACCCGACCAGGTGCGCGAGTACCTACGTCGGTTCGAGCAAGCGGGCGTCGATCAGGTGATCTTCGTGCTCCAGGCCGGCCGCAACGAACACGACCACATCATGGAATCGATCGAGATCTTCGGCACCGAGATCCTGCCCGAGTTCCTCGAGCGCGACGAGGACCATGTCGCCGCCAAGGCCCGGCGGCTGGCCCCAGCAATCGAAGCGGCAATGGCCCGCAAGGCCACCGCGTACCAGCAAGCCGACATCGGCGACTACTCGTTCCCGGCCCTGCCCAAGCAGTGGGCGATCGCCACGGCCAACACCGAACTCGCCGCCAGCCTCGAACAATGGGCCGACGACCGAGCCACCGGCCAAGGCAGCCCGAGCGCCGGCATCACCGGCTGAACGGCAACCGGCTCAACGCCAGCCGGCCTGCTACATCCGGGCGTAGTCGTCGATGTCGGTCTCGAACGCGTGGACCATCGCTCGCGTCAGGGTTGGACGTGTGTCATCGATGGCGGCCAGGAAATCCTCCAACGTGGAGCGGTTGGTCCTTGGTCCGATGATGCTTCGTTCGAACGCCATCTGCGCGCCCTTGCGTGCGGCGAAGTCGATGTCGGCTGGAGTGAACTGTGCCGACGCCCTCACCAGTTCGTCGAGGTCGATCGGCTCGTCGGCCTCGATGACTCGTTTGAAGAACGTCCGTAACGCAGCTGCCTGTCCGCCGACGCCCGCACTTGCGAGCTGGCTGGGGAACAGTTCGACGAACGGCAAGCCCAACTGCGAGGCGATCGCCTTCGCAAACGTGGTCTTGCCGGTTCCTGGAGGACCGAACAGGATGATCGCCTTGGGTGCGCGTACCCCGTGGTGGGAGGCGAGATCGGCGTGGGTCAGGGGCAAGAGTCCGGTCATGGGCCCGCACGGTGATGACCGCCGTCGCCGCCGAACACGCCCGACACCCGCTTCCAACTGTCGTGGCTTGCGTCAATCGCACTGCCCGCGACCTCGCCAAGTCGTGCAACATTGACGCGATCGGGATCATCCGCGGCAACCACGACTGGACGAGCTGGGTCGATCTCTACAACCACTCCTGGCCGCTCGTCTGCGACTGGCTCCGCAGCGACAACCAACGAGCACTCGACCGCCTCGACACAGCCCCCGGGGCAAACCGACATGCCGGCGGCGTCAACGAAGTCTGGGAGCTAGACCACGACGCACGCGTCGGCCTCCTCGTCGTCGAGGAAACCTACGCCTATCCGGCGCGTGTGCGCAACGGGCATCTCGTCGCCGCGGTCGACGTCGAAGCCCCCGACGTGATCGACGACGCCATCGACGAACTGATCCAGATCGTCCTCAACAACGCAGGACGCGTCGCGATCGTCCCCGATGGAAAACTGGCCGATCACGACCGACTCGCCGCAGTGCTCAGGTACTAGGCACGAGACCACCCAGAACTCGGCCCCACACTCCGACTCGAACACGAAACAGGCTGTGGCTTGCCGACCGACTACGGCACGACGGACAGACACCCGCGCCGACGACCCGCGTGTCGGCGAGCAACGTCGAACTCGCCTACGGTTTTCGTTCGGTCAGGGCGGAACGCGCGTAGCGCCGAAGCGCGTAGCTGGACACAAGCAACAGGACAGCGGCGAGAAACCAGAAGAGGTCTGCCCGGCCGTCTGACTCGTCGGGGCTGGAGGCGGTGGACGGCGATTCGTGCGTCGACAGCCGTGGGGTCGTGTTGGCGCACGAAGATGGGTTTGAGGTCCATCTCGGCGACTTCGGGGATCGTTTCGATTAGGTGGTTGACGCAGTACAGCAGATCCTTGAACCAGCGCAGCCGACCACCACTTACGGACCGAACGCTGGTGGAGCGGA
>JANOKQ010000965.1:0-4437 GCA_031419375.1 Acidimicrobiaceae bacterium | reverse complement strand
CACCCAGTCGACCTTCGGATCGGTCGAGCCGTCCTCCACGTAGCCGGCCCAGGCCACCAGGTTAACCTGACCCTCGGCACCGGCGAGCGAGTCGGCGTTCGGGGTCCATTGGTAGTCGACCTCGCCAGCCGGCGGCTCGGTGGCGGGCGGGGCGTCCGTGCCAGCCGGTGCATCGGTGCCGGCCGGTGCATCGGTTGCGGCCGGCGCATCAGTTCCAGCGGGCGCGTCGGTTCCGGCAGGTGCGTCGGTGGCCGGGCTTGTCTCGCTGTCGCTGCCACAGGCACTGGCCAACAACGCAAGCGATACCAGGATTGCGGCTGCTGCGGTTTTTGGTGTTGCTCTCATGTGTCGTCTCCCCCTTTGGAGTCGTGGTGATTGCTGCTGTCTTCGACGATGAAGGCCGCGGATCGCGGCCATGCCAGGCGGATTGCTCCACCGATGGCAACTCCAGCGAGCCCGTCGCTCGGCACGCTGGCGAGGAGGTGTTGGCCGTTCGCCTGCACCCCATCGAGTTGGACCCGGATGCGCGAATCGGCACCCGTGTACTGCACATCGGTCACCGTGCCGACCACCGAGACCTCGCCCGTGGCCACGCCTTCATCGGCGCCGGTCGCGTACACCACTCGGATTCGTTCCGGACGAATCGTGTGCATCGCGCGCACTCCGAGGAGGCGCTCGGATTCCGCCGGTGGCAACAGGTTCGACGAACCAACGAAACCGGCCACGAACGCGCTCGTGGGCCGGTCGTAGATCTGCCGCGGCGTGCCCGCCTGTTCGATCCGGCCGTCGTTGAACACGGCCAGGCGGTCGCTCATCGACAGCGCCTCGCCCTGGTCGTGGGTGACGAACACGAACGTGATCCCCACGTCGCGCTGGATCACTTTCAACTCGACCTGCATCTCCTCACGCAACTTGAGGTCGAGCGCGCCGAGCGGCTCGTCGAGCAGCAGCACCTTGGGCCGATTGACGAGCGCCCGCGCCAGCGCCACCCGCTGGCGTTGCCCACCCGACATCTGGTTCGGCCGTCGCGAGCCGTACTCGGGGAGGCGAACGGACTCCAATGCCTCGGCGGCGCGGCGTCGACGTTCCGGTTTCTTGACGCCCTTGACCCGCAGGCCGTACTCGACGTTCTCCGCCACGCTCATGTGCGGGAACAACGCATAGTCCTGAAACACGGTGTTGACGTTGCGGTCGTACGGCGCTTTGTGGGTGACGTCCACACCATCGAGCAGCACCGTTCCGGCGCTCGGCTGCTCGAAGCCGGCGATCATCCGCAGCACCGTGGTCTTACCCGATCCGGACGGGCCGAGCAGCGAGAAGAACTCGCCGTCAGCGATCTCGAGATCGACGCCATCAACAGCGACGACGTCTCCGAAGCGTTTGCTCACCCCGACGAGTCGGATCGCCGATGCTGCTGCGCGCTCGAGTGCCACCGTCGCAACGTAGCTGATTGGAACCCCGCAATTGGGCGCTGCGCTCAGGCGGTAGCCGACACTCGCTCGGTGACGAGCTTCGACGAGCCGCCCGGCTGCATTGTCACCCCAACCAAGCAATCGCCGGCCTCCATCGTCCGCTTCTGGTGGCTGACGATGAGCAACTGCGCTTCGCGTCGGAACTCGGCGACCAACCCCAGGAACCGGTGCAGGTTCACGTCGTCGAGGGCCGCTTCCACTTCGTCCATCACGTAGAACGGGGACGGCCGGCTGCGGAACACGGCGAACAGGTAGGCGAGCGCGGTGAGGCTGCGCTCGCCGCCCGACAGCAACGACAACTTCTTGACGTTCTTCCCGCTCGGCTTGGCCTCGACCTCGATACCGGTGTTCAGCAGATCATCTGGGGCGGTGAGGACGAGCTTGCCGGAACCGCCCGGGAACAGGTTGTCGAACAACTGTGTGAAATGCGCACTGACATCGGCGAACGCAGCGGCGAACACGGTCTGGATCTCGAAGTCGACAGCCTTGATCACACGCAGCAACTCGCGGCGGGTGTCGCGCACGTCCTCCAATTGAGCATCGAGAAACTTGTGGCGCTCCTGCAGCTCGTTGAACTCTTCTAGCGCAAGCGGGTTGATCGGGCCGAGCAGGCGCAACTCGCGCTCGAGGTCGCGGACTCGCGCCGCGGGCGCGACGCCCTCTGGCAGAACCGGCAGCTCGGCCGCTTCCGCCACGGCCGGCTCGACGTCGTGATCGCGCCGCAACGCCTCCACCGCGGCCTCAAGGCGCAGTCGGGCCTCGGCATCGTCGAGCTCCACGCGGCGCGACCGTTCACGGGCCTCGTCGAGCTCGCGTTCGGCAGCACCGCGGCGGCGACGACTTTCGTCGAGACGCGCCGCGATGCTGCGCACCTCGTCACTTTGCCGACGACGGATCTCGACCAGTTCGCCGTGGCGTGCTTCGATCGTGCTGCGGTGCCCGTCGACGAGGCCGTGCAAGCGGGCCAGCGCAACCAATGCACGTTCCACGGCAGTGCGCCGCTCGGCTGCTTCTGCACGAGCAACTGCATCCGCGGCGAGGCGTCGTTCGGTTTCCTCGAGTCGCCGTTCGAGGAACGCCTGCCGCTCGTGCAACCCGGCATTGCGCATCTCGAGTTCGTGGCGGCGCGACGACAGCTTCGCGCCGCGTGAATCGAGTTGGGCGCGGAGCTCGCCGCGGGCCTTCGCTGCATCTGCCTCGGCAGCCTCGTCGGCTTCGAGGGCTGGCACGAGCCGCTCAAGCTCGGCGATGCGGGCACGCTCGCGAGCGATCCGCTCCGTTGCTTCGGCCAGTGACGCGTCGAGCGATTCCAGTTCGGCGCTGGCCTCACGTCGCTCGGCCTGCGCCCTGGCCAAACCTTCGGCGCTGGCCGTGAAGCTCGCGTCGTGTTGGTCGAGGCGGCGATTGAGCTGGATCTCCAACTGCCGAGCTGTGTGGAGCTCGGATATGGTTTCTTGCACCGTCTGGTCGCAGCGGGCCAGTTCGCGATCGGCCGCGGCGAGGCGCTCGGTGGCCTCGACGAGCGCCGCGGCGGTGGCACCTCCACCGGAGGCTCCGTAGCGCCAACCCGAGGGCCCGAACCGGTCGCCCTCGGCGGTGACCACGATCGCCATTGGATTGGCCATCGCCAGATCGATCGCCGCCGCAAACGATGGTGCCTGCGCGGCCGATCCAACGATCGCGTCGAGCAGCCGCTCGACCGAAGCCGACGAGCTGCGCACGTGCGGCCGAACCGGTTCGGCGCCCGCCGGAGCAGGGACCGCTGCTGCAGCAGCGAGACCCAGAGCCAGCACCGCACCGTGCACGTTGGCGCCACGCAATGACTCCAACGCCCGCCGACCGGCATCGGGCTCGGCGACCACCACTGCTAACAACGCGTCACCGAGCGCAGCTTCCACACTCGGCTCCCACCCAGGGTCGATCTCGATCAGGTCAAGCAAGGTGCCGAGGGCCCCCTCGACCCCGGCGAGATGCTCGGTACCGGCTTTGGCACGAGCGGCTTCGAGCGCCATCCGCAACGCATCGGAGCGGGCCCGCCACCGCGACAGCTCCTGCGCTGCCTCCTGCCGGGCGACAGCGCTCGCGTCGGCCGCGGTGACCGCGGCGAGTCGTCGTTGCTCGACCGATTCGACATCGGCCACCAGCGGTTCTTCGGAGTGGCTGGCCTGTTCGACCAGGCCCTTCAAACGGACGATGTCGGCTTCGGCACGCTCGGACTTGGCGCGCAGCGTGTCGACACGGCCCTGTGCCCGCCGCGCCTCGGCTTCGGCCCGGTCGAGCCCGCTCTGCATCGAACGCAACTCGCCGCGCACCTCGGCGGCTGCACTGGCCGCGGACGTTGCCTTGGAACCAGCGTTGGTGATCTCGGCGATCATCGCCAGCGCGGCGTGCCGCTCGGCTTCGAACGCTTCCGTGTCGGCCGTGAGCGTCTCGGCATCCGGGCCGATCTTGCCGAGATCAACGGTCACCTGGTCGAGTTCGTCGCGTACTTGCGCCGCGTCGGCTTCGAGGTTGGCCACCACGCCGCCGTCCATCAACTGGCCCCGATCACGCTCGAGTGAGCGGCGGCGTTCCACCATCACGGCGTGCAACCCACGGGCCCGCTCGCGCAGTTGCTCGACGCGCACCATCTCGTCGCCGAGATCGGTGTCACCCCGAGCCGTCAGTTCGGCCTCGGCGGCGAGCACGGCTGTGTCGAGGTGGGCGAGCTCGGTGCGCAGTGCCCGCTCGGCAGTTTCGATCTGCGCCCGGTCACCGGCGAAGGTGACGAGCCGGGCTCGCAGCGAAGCGATCTCGCGGCCGCTGACGAACAGCTTCAGCGCGGTCAGCTCGGCGATCAGGTCGCCGTGGCGGCGGGCCGCGTCGGCCTGCCGTTCAAGCGGACGCAGCTGACGGCGGACCTCGCGCAGCAGATCTTGCACGCGCAGCAGGCTGGCCTCGGTGGCATCGAGGCGGCGTTCGGACT
>JANOKQ010000964.1:0-4687 GCA_031419375.1 Acidimicrobiaceae bacterium | reverse complement strand
AGTGCCCTGGCCGACCGTGAGCGGGGTTGCCGTACGGTCGTCGCGTACCCGGGTCTCGGTCAGGTTGTTACACAACCCGACCTTCCATGCCACAGCGCGACTGGTGGGGCCGGTGGTGAGTTGCTGGATCGGGGCCTGCTCGGAGGTGATCTCGGTCACGGCGAGCGAGGGCAGTTGGACTTGATGGATGCGGAACGACACACCGTTGTCGGACAGCACGTACACGAGGTCGCCGATCGAGTCGGCGGCGACGTCGTTGATGGTGAGCGCCGGGTCCGACGTGGTCACCAGCGGCCGTGGTGCCGCGCCGGTCGTGGCAATGAACACCCCGGCGACACCGTCGGCCGACTGTCCGGCGGCAATCGTTGCCCCGCCCGCGGGATATGAGACGGCTGCAAAGGTGGTGGGTAGGAACGTGATCTCGGTGCGCTGGTTGGGATCGATGGAATCTCTCCGCACGAGCGTGCGGTTCGATGCGGTGGGGCCGAACACCGCGTCGCCGTTCGGGAACTCCCACTGCACGCGGGTGTTCAACTCGTCGAAGCCGCTGGCTCGCGTGCCCTGCACATCGAACAACGTGGCTGCGTTGAGCAGCACCCGGTTCCCGTACGGCGACCACTCCGCTGGGCCACGCTGGTTGGGCTGCAGCACCGTGAGGCACCGCACGACCGAGCCGTCGAGCGATGCTCCGAACAACCGATCGCCCACCACGAAGGTGATCTCCCCACCGGGCAAGATGTCGGCGTAGCCGCATTCCAGCTCCGGGATCGCGGGGATCAACGGCGAGTTGGGATCACTGCTGGTTGCCTGTGTCGTCGTGGGAGCGACGGTGGCGACAGGGATGTCGTCGGGATCGACGAGTGGCACCAATGAGGTTGTTGCCGTCTGCCCGTCTGCGGAGCACCCGCCGAGCGTCGCGCCACCGGCAACGGCGACCGCGACGGCGACCCTGACGCAAGCGCGAATCGTGTGTGGGCGGCGACGGGTTCCACGACGCCTCGCGTGGGGTGAGCGACTCGTGGACACCGACCGATGTTGGCACAGCGGAGTGGCTGCGGCGGGTCAACGGCGCTTGACGAGCCAGCGGTAGCGCTGCGCCTTTTCGTAGGCCGACTCGGCGGCGAGCATTCCCACGCTGGTCGCGAGGGTCGGGTAGACGTGCACGAGACTGGCCAGATCGGAGAGCTTCATCCCGTGGCGGATCGCCAGCGCGAGCTCATGGATCAGCTCGCCGGCCGATGGGCTCAAGATGTGCGCGCCGACCAACTTCTCGCGTGCGGTGACGATGATGATCGCGCCATCCGTTGCGTCATCGGCACGGGCCCGGTCGTTGTGTTCGAGGTCGAGGCGCCACACGTCGACGTCGTCACCGAAGCGCTGCTCGGCCTCGCGTGAGGTGAGTCCGGCATGGGCGAGCTCGGGATCGGTGAAGGTGCACCATGGGATGAAGTCGTCGACGGTCCCCTTGCCGGGGAAGAACATGTCGCGCACAGCGCGCACCGCCTCGTAACCGGCCGAGTGGGTGAACAGGTGGCGACCGGCGACATCGCCGACGGCGTAGATGGTGCGCACGGTGGTGCGGCCGCGATCGTCGACGGTGATGCCGTGGTCGCCGACGTCGATACCGAGATCGCCGAGGCCGAGCCCGTCGATGTTCGGCCGACGACCGACTGCGACGAAAACCCCCGCAGCCCGGAACTCCGCAGGCGCAGCCGCACCCGAACCCGCAACAGTGGCCGTGACCACGACCTCGGCACCATCCCGGCGCACAGCCGTGGCCGACGCCCCAAGGTGCAGGTCGACCCCTTCGTCGCGTAGCACCTTGGCGAGGATGGCGGCAAGGATCGGCTCGTCGCGGGGCAAGATGACCGGCCCCTGCTGCAACACCGTGGTGGCGATCCGGAGGCGGGTGAACGCTTGGGCGAGCTCGATGGCAATCGGGCCGCCGCCGAGCATCACGATGCTGGATGGGGGTCTGCCGATCTCGAACACGTTCTCGCTGGTGAGGTACGGAACCTCGGCGAGACCGGCGATGTCCGGTTCGATGGGCTGGCTGCCGGTACACAACAGGATGAACCGTGAGGTGAGCTGGCGCGACCCGTCGACGCTGACCTCGTTCGGTCCGGTGACCCGGGCCGTGCCGTAGATCAGCCGAATGCCCAGCCGCCGGTACCGCTCCGGGTCGTCGTCGGATGCCGCGACCCGGGCCTGCACGCTTCGAATCCGTTGCCACACTGCATGGAGATCGATGTCCGGCTCGGCGGCGCCGATCCCGTGGCGGTCGGCGTGGCGGATCGTGTGCGCGGTCTTGGCCGCAGCCAGAAGCGTCTTCGACGGAACACAGCCGGTCCACAGGCAGTCGCCACCGACGCGGCCGCGTTCCACCACCGCGACGCGTAGTTCGAGCGAGCAGGCGAACTCGGCGGCGGTCATCCCTGCCGAGCCCATGCCGACGATGATCAGGTCGTACTCATCGCTCATTCGGGGCCTCCTCCATCAAGTGCGACGTTAGCGGTCGAGCAGATTTCTCCCCGTCGGCGCGGTGATGCAAGCATCTCCGCACAATTCCCGAGGAGCGATTCATGATTGTCGAATTCAAGAACTTCATCAAGCGTGGCGACGTCGTCACCATCGCCGTCGGCCTGGTGATGGCGTTGTACTTCACCAAGATCGTCGACGCCATCGTCGACGGGGTCATCACCCCGATCGTCGGGGCGATCGCCGACAAGGCCGACTACTCCACGATCGGCTTTGGCATCGGCTCGGCCCGGATCAGCATCGGGCTGGTCATCGAGGCTGCGATCAACTTCGTGCTGGTGGCGTTCATCCTGTTCCTGATCATCAAGGCGTACATGTCGATGAAGGCCAACGACGATGTCGTCGATGGCTCCGCCGGGCCGACCGAGGTGGAGTTGCTGACCGAGATCCGCGACCAGCTCCGCTCTCGCTGAACCCGTCGCCGGTCACCCCTGCCCGGGGCGTTCCCCGTGGGGGGTGACTTGCTTCTCGTCGCTGGATTCGCTCGAATGGTCGACTGATGCGGTTCCGTAGAGAGGTTCTTGGCGCGCTCAGCGCAGTGTTCGTGGTCGCCTGTTCGGCCGCCGCGTCCGGTCCGGGCACCATTGCCGACCTGCCCGTCGCCACGCCCTCGCTGGTTGTCGAGGGCGTCGGAACGCTCCCGACCGATCTGCCGACTGTGACGGTGCCGCCGGGAGATGCCGCCAGCACGTCGACGACGGGGCCCTCCGAATCGACCGATCCGGTGCCCACGACCGAACCGGCGAAACCGTTCGTGGCCAACGGCAACCGGATTCTGTTGATCGGCGATTCCGTACTGGCGTCCACTGCCACGCGATATAGCAACGACATGTGCAAGCAGCTCGTCCCGCTCGGTTGGGATGTGGCCGTCGAGGCCGAAGTCAACCGGCAGATCGACTTCGGTCAAACGGTGTGGGCAGCACGTGGCAAAGACGGTTGGGATGTGGTGGTGGTCTTCTTGGGGACCAACTACGGCGGCGACGAACAGGACTACTTGCGCCGGCTGAACAAGCTGATCAACGACGTGGGCGATGCCCAGGTCGTGCTGATCACGGTGACCGAGTTCGAGCCCGAGGTGCTCGAGGTGAACGTCACGCTGCGGGCGCTCGTCGACGTCTACGACAACGTCTCCGTGCTCGAGTGGAGCGAGATCAGCGCCGACAGCCCGGAAGTGCTCAACGCCGATGGCATCCACCTCAGCCCGGCCGGGCGCGCCGCGCTTGCCGCGGCGGTGGCGCTGCACGTCGGCCGCGCCCCCCAACCCACCGGCACCGACCCCGACCCCAAAACGGTTGGGGAGTGCTTGCAATCGCAGTTCACCGACGACAGTGCCGGATCGGTGAACGGTGGTCGCCCGTCGACATCCACCAAACCGCGCACCACCACCCCGTCGACCACGCTGGCGCCGACGGGCGGGGCGACGACCACCACCCGACCAGTCTCGCCGACCACCACAATTGGCGGATCGGCCCCGACGGCCGCACCGCCCGTCGTCAGCCCGACCACCGTCAGCCCGACCACCGTCGCCACGGTCCCCGTCACCGTTCCCGTTCCGACGACAGCCGCGCCCCCCACGACACCCCCGCCACCCCCAGCCGGCCCGTAAGGCCGGCATGCGCCGCTGATCGTCAGGGGGCGAGGGCGCGAAGCGCGGGGACCGGGAGGTTGCGGGTCACGCCATAGGCGACAACCACGACCAGCAGCAGCGGCGCCAGTCGTGTGAGCGGTTGCTGCAGCCGCAGCCACCCCGATCGGTGCCGCCCGCCAGGCGGCCCCTGGATGCCCGTCCGGCTGAACGAGCGGCGCGCCCACAGCAACCACGACACCGTGATCCCGGCGAGGACCAACGGTGTGAACACGTTCGAACCCAACGCAGCGGCGAGGTCGCCGCGCAGCAGGTGATGGGTGCCCCTGGTCAGGCCGCACCCCGGACACCACAAGCCCGTTGCGGCACGGAACACGCACCCGGGGAACCGGCTGCCTGACGAGGACGGGTCGAACACCCCGATCAGCACCGCCGACCCCGCCAGGGCAGTACCTGTGGCCAGCACCCCCACACGCTGCAGCCGCGCCCGCGGGCGGGCCGCCGGGTTGATGCGTGCGTCCATCTCGTCAACGATACGCCGATTGGTCGGTCCCGTCCGTCCAG
>JANOKQ010000963.1:0-8939 GCA_031419375.1 Acidimicrobiaceae bacterium | reverse complement strand
AGTGCATCGACGGCGACGAAGCCGCACGTGCTGCGATCTCGGCTGCGGCAGATCGGAGCGCAGGGGTCTTGCCCTCAGCTTGCTTCGAGTGATTGCTGGACCCGTTGATGCGAGAGGCCGAGCAGGTCGGCTGCGTCGCGTCGGCTCAAGCTCAGTCCCGTGAGGGCTTTGACGGCTTCGGCCGTCTTCTGCTGCGGCCTCGCGCCCCAAGACGTGCACCGTTCCAACACCGGTGCGGACTGCCCCGATGAGGGCGCTCTGAGCAAGTTTGCGGCGAGCTACGACTCCCGAGCGATCGGGAGGCGCACCCGCGCCGTGGTCGATCCCGGACTTGAGTTGAACTCGATCACACCCTCGTGAGGTTCGATGATCCGACGAGAGATGTCGAGGCCGAGACCGGTTCCTTTCCCGACGTCCTTGGTGGTGAAGAAGGGCTCGAAGACTCGGTGCAGCACCGCGGCGTCGATGCCCGGCCCGTTGTCGGTGATCTCGACCACGCCATCCGCGCGTCGATTGACACGTGTAGCGCCCCGCAACAGACGCGTATCGACACGATGTGGGACAACCGGGAGACACACCGAACGGCGCCTCGGGCGCGTCCCGTACCCCCGGCGGTGTACGGAGTGCATTTTGGATGCTGCGGCAAGGGTGACTTCGAAGGGACAGGTGACTGTGCCCAAGGTTGTCCGTGAGGCTCTTGGGATCGTGGAGGGCGATGAGATCGTGTTCCGAGTCGATGGCAACCGGGCCGTGCTCGCACGGACGCCCGATTTCCTCGAACTCGCTGGCTCGATCCAGGTCCCGGCGGCGAAACGCAATGTGGCGTGGGATGACGTGATCCGACGCACCCGCGCTGAGCGGGCTCCGCTTCGTAGGTGAGCGCGTCCATCGACACGAACATCTTGGTTCGGCATCTGACTGGAGATCCGGCCGACATGGCAGCACGCGCCACACGGTTCTTGGGTGAGGAACGAGAGTTGTTGTTGGTCGATCTTGTTGTGGCGGAAACGGTCTATGTGCTGGAGTCGTTCTATGAGGCGCCGCGACGGCAGGTCGCTGAGTCGATTCGTTCGCTGATCGCATTCGATTCGATCGTGTGTGTTGACCCGGCGTTGCTGCGGCGGGCCGTGGAGATCTACGAGGTCGACCGGCTCGATTTCGCCGAGGCCTACCTCGTGGCGAGCGCAGAGAGCACCGGAGTCGGTCGAGTTGCCTCGTTCGACCGCAGCGTCAGCCGTGTCAACACCGTCGAGCGAATCGAGCCGCCGTCCAGGCGAGCCCCATTGGGGAGCCATCGGGGGCATTGATCATCACCTACTTCAATCAGAGAATCCATCTGGTTCTCAATGCGGTCTGAATGAATGGTGTGCTGATGTGTGGTTCGGCGTGCTCGGCCGGATGAGCTTCCGTCGGTCTGCGAGACTCGTTCGTGCCCTCCGATGCGCTCCCGACGACGATGCCCTCGGGGGTTGTGACGTTCCTGTTCACCGACGTCGAGGGCTCGACGCATCGCTGGGAATCCGATCCCGATGCGATGCGCATTGCGCTGGCCGATCACGATTTGGTGTTGAAGTCGGTGATCGAGGCCCACGAAGGGCGGATGTTCAAGCACACGGGCGACGGGGTGTGTGCCGCGTTCACGTCTGCTCGTCACGCCGTGGATGCGGCGATCGAAGCGCAGTTGCGGCTCGCGTTGCCAGTGCGAATGGGTCTTGCAACGGGTGAGGTCGAGGCGCAGGGGTCCGATTACTTCGATGCGACGCTGAACCGGACGGCCCGAGTGATGTCGGCTGGCCACGGAGGGCAGATCTTGGTTGCGGCTTCGACCGTTGAACTCCTCGACGAAGTCGACCTGATCGACCTCGGATCGCGCCGGCTCCGTGATCTTTCGGAGGCGCTGCAGATCTTCCAGGTCCGGTCCGAGGGTTTGAGAACGGAGTTCCCTCCGCTGAGGACGGTCGACACCGTCCCGGGCAACCTTCCGGTTCAGGCCACCAGCTTCATCGGCCGCGAAGCTGAGGTCGCCGAGCTTGGCGCGTTGGTGCAGGCACATCGGTTGGTGACCCTGATCGGTGTGGGAGGGGTTGGCAAGACCCGTCTCGCCGTGCAGGTCGCAGCTGAAATGACGTCGAAGTTCGCCGACGGCGTGTGGTTCGTGGAACTTGCCCCGGTGGGAGATCCGGTCGCATTGCCGAACGTGGTCGCCACCGCGCTGGGAGTCGCCGCCCAGGCGGGGATGACCGTCACCGAGAGCCTGGCCGTGGCCCTGTCTGGTCGGCGGCTGCTGATCGTGCTCGACAATTGCGAGCACGTGCTCGATGCGGCGGCGGAACTGGTGGAGGCCATCGTTACGCACACGGCGACCGTCAGTGTCATCGCCACGTCGCGCGAGGCCCTTCGCGTCGGTGGCGAGAATTCATGGCCGGTGCCGTCGCTTGACGTGCGCGCAGGTGTCGCGTCGGCGGCGGTGTCGTTGTTCGTCGAACGCGCCCGGGCAGTTCGGCATGACTTCACCCTCGATGACATCGACGAAGTGGACGCCGTCACGGAGATCTGCCGACGTCTCGACGGGATCGCGTTGGCGATCGAGCTGGCAGCGGCACGGATGGTGGCGATGAGCCCGCAGGAGGTTCGCGACCGCCTCGACGATCGGTTTCGTCTGCTGTCGGGAAGCCGGCGAGGATTGGAGCGTCACCGAACCCTCCGTCAGGCCGTGCAATGGTCCTTCGACCTGCTCACCGATGAGGAACGTGGCGTGCTGGGATGCTGCTCCGTCTTCGCCGATGGATTCGAGTTGGCTGCCATCTCGGCCGTGTACGAGTCCGACGACGAATACGGCATGTTGGATCTCATGGCTTCGTTAGTTCGCAAGTCACTCGTGACGGTGGAAAAAGCCCACGGCCGGACCCGGTACGGCACGTTAGAGACAATCCGTCAGTTCGCCGAAGACCAGCTCGTCACGACGGGCACGATCATCGAGGTCCGAGATCGCCACGCCCACTTCTTCGCCGACCAGACGACGAACCACTGGCAGATCTGGGATGGCCCCCGTCAACGGGAGTCCCTCGACTGGGTAGCCGCCGAGCTCGCCAACCTGCGTGCCGCCTTCCGTTGGGCAACGGACCAAGGAGACCTCAGCGTCGCCACGATCATCGCCGCGCACGCGGCGATCATGAGCTGGCCCCTCCAGCGGTTCGAGCCGGTAGGTTGGGCCGAGGAGATCCTGGAGGCAGTCGTCGAGGCCGACCTGCCACAGCTGCCCCGCCTCTACATCGCCGCCAGCCTCTGTCTGTATGGCGGGCGCCCCGATCTCGGTGTCACGTACGCGCAAGCGGCTGCGAGGTTGGAGCTTGATGCGCGCTACGACCCGTTCGTCGATGGTTGGAGCGGGATGCTGGAGGCGCTTGCGCATCTCTTCGGTGGTCGGATCAACCGACGGGTGGTGATCTGCACCGATCTGGCCAAGAGGCAGGGGTTCGCTCGCGTCGTCGGGCTCTGCGGTCTCACGTGGGCGTTGCCGGCCGTCGGACGCGCTGACGAGGCAATGGTCATCGCCGACGAGACGGTCACCGCGGCTCGCGATTACGGCAGCCCATTCTGGATCGGTTGGGCGCTGGGTGGATTCGGACGCGCCTTCGCCGAAGCCGAACCGGTTCGTGCGTTGGAAGCGCTGCGCGAAGGACTCGACTATGCCCACCAGCACCGACTGCCATTCTGGGAGGCGAACCTCGCGCAGGACGCGGCTCGGCTGGAAGCGGTCCACGGAGAACTCGACGACGCGCTGGCGTTGTTCTCGAAAGGGATCAACTCGTTCCACCATGCCGGCAACGTCGCCTTCCTGGCCGCCACGTTTGCTTCACTGGCCGTGTTCTTCGACCGATTCGAACGGCCCGAGATCGCCGCCATCATCTACGGTGCCAGCACCCGCCAAGCGAGCATCAGTCTGGTTCCGCACCTTCCGGATGTCGTGTCACATCTTCGATCGGTGCTTGGCGTAACCACCTTCGACCAACGCGTCGCAGCCGGGGCGGCTCAAGAGATTGCCGAAGCCGTCCGCTACGCGCACGAGCAGATCCAACTGGCCAGCCGAGAACTCTCGCCGAGCCCGTCGGCGAACGCCGATCAGGGCCGATCTTCCTGAACCAAGACCGCATCTGCCGATCGGCGCAGCAGTAAGCCACTCGAGCTGCCGCGCTCTGCCTTCCGGCGTCTGGAATCGCTCGAAGTCTCGGTCGTACGCGACGGCGCGGGATCATCGGAAGACCGATCACCTATCCGGCGATAGCCGGTGCCCGTTCGATCAGTCGTGCTGGCAGTGGGATCTGCAGTGCAGCCGCCCGATGGTCTTCGCGTGTACTTGCAGACCGCCCTCGGTCCAAGTGCGTCAGCGAAGCGGGAGAAGAAGTACGAGCAGTGGATGACCAAGAACTGTCTGTCCGTCGGCGCGCTCGACCGAGAGTGCATCGCCAACATCGACCGCCACCTTGCCACCAAGTTGGACGGCACTCCGATGGCAGCAACGACCGCCAATCGAAATCGCACCGTCGCCCGTGCTTGCGTCCACGCAGCCTTGGAAGCAGGAGCCATCAGCGCCGATCCTTGGCCACAGAGGTCGAGGGCGCGAGCGCAGCGCAAGGTGGCGAGAACCAAACGAAGCGTAGACATCCGCTCGCTCCCGAGCCCTGCTGTCATGGCCAAGGCCATCGACGCGATCATCACGTCTCAGCCGGCGAGCCGGACTTATCGCGTGATGACGGCGGTCGCGTACTACGCAGGACTGCGGCCATCTGAGGTTGCGATGCTGCGCATCAAGTCGTTGGCGCTGCCCGGTGAAGGCTGGGGCCGGATCGACGTCACCGAGGCCGACATTTCGTTTGACGAACCGGGCGAGCCGAAGACCGGACCCAGAAGTGTTCCAATCCCGCCGGTGCTGGTCGAGATGCTCAAGACCTGGCTCACGGAGATCAACCGTTCGGCACCAGATGATCTGATCTTCCGGACTCGAAACGGAACACGCCCGAGCGCTTCGAACTGGGGTCGGTCATGGCACCGGGCACTCAAGTCCATCGGACATCGACCGCTCAGGGTCTACGACTGCCGTCACGCGGCAGCGACGACTTGGCTACAGGCGGGGATACCGCTGGGAGAGACGGCCCGACGGTTGGGACACAGCGTCGAGACCCTCGTTTCTACCTACGTGGGCGCCCTCGACGATGAACAGCACCTTGCCAACCAGCGGATCGAAGCGATGCTCGGCTGAGTCAATTCTGATCGGTTCCGCCTGGCCGTGAGTCAAGCGTCCGGTCGAGAATCAGGGGTCGGCTCCTGTGGCGGGTCCGCGGCTTCCTAAACCGCAGGTCGCAAGTTCGATTCCTGCCGGGGGGCTCTGCAAATCGGCGCTCTACCAGGGCACATTACGTGGTAGAAAGCTAAGTGCGAGCGCCCCGTGCCCTGACCGGTCTGAGCTCCAGCGACGTGAAGGACCGCCATTTGCCGCCATTGGGAGGAGATTGGGGGGAGAGTCTTTGCGTGGCCGTCCGGGGGCGGTCCCGGCTGCGTTCGTGCGAGAACACGTGACGTGTCATCACGCCCGCATCCTGGCAGGGCCGACTGGGATGCTGACCGCCAACCGGACCGAGGAACGCCTGTTGGGAACCTCGCGCCGGCAGGCTCCCGGGTAGGTTGTCGGCACGGACTCACCGAGCCCAAAACTCGTCCTCGTCGGTCCGAGGCCTCTCTCGGGATCGTGGCCTGCGCGGCGGTGGCGGGGCCGATGGGAGTGTCGTGGTGAATACGCGCGCTGCGAGCCATGTGGAGATCGGCACCGATGCCACGAGCCCGATCGAACCGACCAGGGCCCGGACCACCTCGACTGCGACGATTTCGCGCGTGGCGACTGCGCCGAAGCCTTGGTCCGTCTCGGTGAACAGCAAGAGCAGCGGTAACGAAGCCCCGGCGTATGCCAGGACGAGGGTGTTTACCGTCGAGGAGATGTGATCACGCCCGATCGTCAGCGCCGACCGATACAGCTCTGCAGCCGAGGCGTCGGGCTGCGAGCGGCGAAGCTGACCCACCGCTGAGACCTGAGTCACGGTCACGTCGTCGAGTACGCCCAGTGATCCGATGACGATGCCGGCGAGCAGGATGCCGCGAGCGTCGACCGACACGCCGAGCGCGTCGAGGAAGAACGTTGATTCGTCAGTGAATCCGGTGAAGTTCGCAGCGCGGATGAAGATCCACGCCAACGTCCCCGTGATCAACAAGCTCGCAAACGTCGACAGCAACGCCACGTTCGTCGCCGCGGTGAACCCATGTGCCAGATACAACGCGATGAACGCAATTGCGCTCGCCGACACCAGCGCCACGGCCACCGGGCTGTTCCCGTCCAACAACGAGGGCAGCATGAAGCCGATCAGCACGAACAGACTGGCGGCGAGTCCCCCGACCGCGCCGAGACCGCGCCAGCGGCCCAGCAGCAGCACGCAGACAACGAAGAGAATCACGAGCGCCACGAGCGGCGTCGAGCGCTCGTAGTCGTAGAACGAGTAGATCACCGTGCCATCCGACAGCTCGGCCAGAGACACCAAGATGTCGTCGCCGTCGCGAAGCGGAGAGTCGGTCGGCTGCTCCCACTCCCACACGTCACCCGCAGTGTCGCCCTCGTTGATCTCGATCGTCAGCGTGCGGCAGAACGTCGTCGCGTCGTAGGAGCAACGCTCGACCGTCGCCTCGCGAACGACCGCCCCCACCGGGTCGCTCGACAAACCAGCGGGATCCAACACGCGGTCCTGATCGCCACCGGGCCACAGAACGACCGCCCCGATCAGTGTCAGAGCGGCGCAGACCGCCGCACCCATCCACAGCCACCGTGACACCGACTCCTCGACAAGATCGCCCGCTCCGGGATCGTCATGCATATGACCCATGGCCTTCATTGTGGCCGCTCGCGTCGTACGAGCAGATGCATTCATGCCGGAACACGGGCTTGAACGCGTTCTCGGGCTGACTCGCGCCATCCCGCTGGGAGCTCACCACTCGGCCTCGGACGGCCTGAGTGGTGTCCGACGAAGGAGCTGCGCGTTGGGGGTGACGACGATGGTCGACAGGCTCATGAGCACGGCGCCGACGGCTGGTACAGCGTGATCCTGCTCGCGCGAAGGCGCCGGGACCCGCTTCACGCCGCGCAGGTTGGTGTCAAGGTGGCCGGCTTGAGGTTCGTGCTGCTCGCCGCGCTGTCGATCGCAATCGTGGTCTGCCTGTCCACCGCCGGGATCCTGATGTCGATCGCAATGCTGATCGTGCCGGCATCCACCGCTCGAATGCTGACCGACCGAGTCAGCACTATGACCGCCGCGTCCATCGGGTTCGGCGTCGAATCCGCCGTGGGCGGGCTGACGCTCAGCTATCACCTCGCGTCACCGCCCGGCGCGACCATCGCCTTGGTCGCAGTGTCGATCTGTGTTGTCGTGTCCGGCCTGACTCTACCGAAACGAGTCCGTCACCATCACGGCGTCGCGCCGGCGCAGTGATGCGCGCGTCAACGGCCGACATGGCAGGGTTGGCGGTCCTCGACCCCGAGATCGAGGAGGCTGCCAAGGTCGTCATGAACCGGCGCGGGCTCCGCCTCACCCGGCACCGGCGCACGATCCTGGCCACTATCGCGCTCGCCGACCATCCAATGTCCACCGCCGAAGCCTTGACGAACGACCACCGCCACCACCTCGTCTGCCTCGTGTGCGGCATGGTCGGCGACTTCATTCCCAGCCGAAGGGTCGAGGCTTCGATCCGAGCCGAAGCACGACGACTGCTGAACACGATCGGGTTCGACGCCTCGATCCACATCTTCGACGTGCAGGGTCGTTGCAACCGCTGTCGTTGACCGGCAGCTCGCCCAGCCCTCAGCTCGCCCGGCCCTCAGCTCGCGCGCCGGCGGCCGATCACGCGGCAGGCGAGGTAGCAGATGAAGATCAACGTCGTTGCGTAGCCGGAGATCGGCAGGCCGGGCCCGAGTGACAAGATGGTGCCCCCGACGAGACCGACCTCGGCGATCGCAGTCGCCACTCACGGGCGAGCGCGAGATGCGCCGATCGGCGCTATCGAGCGAATGCAGTAGTCCCGCGATCTCGAGCGCGCGTTCTGCTCGGTTCGCGTAATTTCGGGGTGGTCCAGATCGGCAGATCTGGCGCGGATCTAGCGCACCGTCCAGAAGCCGTCGAACACGGCGAGCGCCTCGTCGCTGAGCTCCTCGCACGGCCCCTCGACGTTGACGTCGACGTTGCCGCGGTCGAAGACGTCGCGACTCGACAAGTCGAGCCTCGGCACGCCGATGGGCAGGATCGCGTTGAGCTGGCCACCCGATACTGCGAACACGAGGCGCCCGATGCCCGACCAGTACTGGCCACCAGCGCACATCGCACAGCTCTCGCAGCTCGTGTAGAGGGTGGCCGCCGCGCGTTCGTCGGCGGTCAGGTTGAGCGACGCCCATGCGGCCAGGGCGAGCTCGGGGTGGCCGGTCACGTCGCTGTTGCCCGTGGTGTTCATCAGCTCGACGAGAACGCTCCTGTCGCCACCGACGAGCAACGATCCGAACGGTTCATTGCCGGCCTGGCGAGCGGTTCGAGCAAGCTCGACGCAACGTCGCAGATGCGAGACATCGGTCTGATCCATGGTCGCCACGCTACGGCGCGGTGTGTCGCGTTGAACGACTCACCGAATGCACGAGCGGCTGTCAGATAGCGCCGATGGCCCGGTCCGCGCTCGTTCTGTCGAGTGCGGAGCGTGCAGATCTGTTTATCGGGATGCGCCCACGATGAAGGTTGACACGATGTAGGTGGCGTGCCGGTCGAGTGATACGCGGGCGCGGTCGTAACGCATAGTGGTGCGCGGGTCGGCGTGACTCGCTGCTTCTTGGACGTCGCGTAGTGGGACGCCGGCGTCCA
>JANOKQ010000962.1:0-1744 GCA_031419375.1 Acidimicrobiaceae bacterium | reverse complement strand
GTACGTTGCCAGCCGCACGCTGGCCGGCCCTCTCGCCTGGCAAGGCTCGACGCTCGTCGACGACGACCTCGCCGAGACCGTCACCACCCTCAAGGAACGCCACGATGAACTCCACGTCACACGCCAGGCGACCATCGTCGGGATCACCCGATTCGGTGACGTAGACACCCCGGGAGGCCTGTCCGTAGTCCTGTTCGACGACATCACCGCCCAAGCAGTCCTCAACGGACCCGGCCAGATCGACGCGATCGCGATCACCGCCCAACACGGCATCACCCCAGACATGCTCGTCACCCGAATCGCACCCATCGTTGGTGCAACGAACGAGGTCATCTCCGGAGCGACCCTCACCACAGAGCATCAGAACGACATCGGCAAAGACATCAGCCAGTTCGGCGTGTTCCTGACCATGTTCGCCCTCATCGCCCTGTTCGTCGGCGCGTTCATCATCAACAACACGTTCTCGATCATCGTGTCCCAACGAACCAAGGAGATGGCATTGCTCCGCGCCGTCGGAGCGAGCAGTCCGCAGGTCCGCCTCGCCGTCCTCGCCGAAGCCGTCCTAACCGGACTCGTCGCGTCCGCAATCGGACTGACCGCAGGCATCGGTGTCGCCAAAGGCCTGCGGGCGTTGCTCAGCGCGCTCGGCGTGGACATCCCGCTCGACACCTTGCGGATCACCACCGCGACAGTGGTCGGCTCGATCCTCGTCGGTGTTCTCATCACCCTCGCGTCCGCAGTGCTACCAGCCCGACGCGCCTCGCGCGTCGCGCCGATCGCCGCGCTACGCGACATCGCCCAGGACCGGTCCGCGGTGTCGACCCGCCGCATCATCCTCGGAAGCGTCGCCACGCTGCTCGCCACCATGATCATGCTCAGCGGCCGTAACGCGGCCGACGCCAAGATCGTCGGGCTCGGCGCATTCGCGCTGCTGGTCGCCGTCAGCGTGCTCGGGCCGGTCCTTGCCCGTCCTGTCGCTGCCGCACTCGGTGCGCCGCTCGCTCGGCTGCGCGGCACCTCCGGTGCCATAGCCCGACAGAACGCCATGCGCAACCCCAAGCGGACCGCCCGTACTGCGTCATCGCTGATGATCGGCGTCGCCCTCGTCAGCTTCCTCGCCATCTTCGCCGCCTCAATCAAGTCCTCCGGCGCCGGCGCGTTCCGTGACGACTTCCGTGGCACCGTGATCCTCGACTCGGGCGCGATCGACGCCAGCAGCGGCCTCACCCCCAACATCGCCGCCGATTTGACGTCGCGTCCCGGGGTGCGCACCGTGACCGAGCAGCGCATCGCGGCCGTCGAAACCGACGGCACGGCCGGCTTCCTCAACGCCTATGACACCACCACCGTTGCCACGATGTTCGACCTCGGTCACATCGAGGGAGACCTCGCCCAACTCGGCACCGACGGCATCGCCGTGGAGAACGGAACAGGCCCCGCAACGGTGCGGCTCGGCGACACCCACGCTGTCACGTTCCCGACCGGCACCGCGACGTTCACGGTCCGGGCCATCTACGACCATGCCTCGAAATTGATCGGTAGCCGGTTCGTCGACCTCGCCGCATTCGAAGCGAACCTTCCCGATCGCCTCGACTCCCGTATCTACGTCAACTCCGAGGACGTCACCGTGGTCGAGCAGGCCACCGCCGGGTATCCGACTGCGAAGGTGCTCACCACCGAAGCGTTCATCACCCAGCAGAACGGCCCGGTTCGTCATCCCGACTGGCTCACTCATCATCGTCGC
>JANOKQ010000961.1:0-4940 GCA_031419375.1 Acidimicrobiaceae bacterium | reverse complement strand
CATGTCACGACGACTGCAGGAGGTAGGTCACCGAGGTTTGTCGCCAGCAGCGGAGCGGCGCGGGGGTCGTTGCGCTGCTCCGGGTCGGCGTAGTGGTCCCAGAACCAGCGCATCAGCTCTGCGGTCAAGATGTAGCCGTCGCCGTAGTCGGTGTAGCTGCCGCGCGACATGTCGCAGTGACCAGCATGGCGTCGCTCCGTGCGGTGAACTTGGTCAATGCCGACAACGTCGTCGACAGCGAAACGACCGAGGCCGGACGTGCACGGCTCGAACACAAGATCGGCAGTACACTTCCCGTCGGCTCTGGGTACGTCGTCCAACTCGCCGTCGTCACCCTCGACCTCTTGAGCGCCGAGGACTTCTGAGGACCTCGCGCCGTGGACGTTCGAAAACACAGGCGACCTCCTCGCGTGGCACCGTTGTCACTATCGCTAACCGCAGTGAAAACCGGTGTCCGGTACGTAGGTCATCGCTGCTGCGCGATCCTGCGGCGAAGTTCGGCCAGGTCGATTTCCTCGACCGGTTCGGCCGCGAAGTCATCAGCCGTCGTCGCTGTGTCAGCGAGCGGCAGGTAGTAGTCGTTGCCGCGGCCAACCCAGTCGCCGCGCATCTCAAAAAACGCAGGCCCGGAAGGGTCGATTCCGCGAATCGGCATCGACCCGCGGCGGATGGTGAAGTCCTGCGGAGCGAGTTCGCCGGCCCGCACGAACCACCGCTCGGCGGCCTCGGCGCGCCCTTGCTGCGACAGCCACCAGGCGAGTGCGAATGCGGCGCGGGCTTGCTGATCGGCGTCGGTGGCGATCTTGGTATCGGCACGGACATCGCCCGCGTACGCGGGTGCCTCACCGCGCACCCACGAACGCAGCGCGGTGAGCGGCTTGCGGTTGTGGAACTTGGTGATGCTGGCCAGCTCGTTGGACACGTAGTGCACGTCTTGGGGCCGCGCGATGTGGCCCTCCTCGTCGATCCACACCACCGTTGGAACGTTGACCATGTTGTACAGGTCGGCGACGCGGTGCTCGGTGTCGATCAGGCTGGGGTGGGTTGCTGCGGCTCGCTCGATGAACGGACGGGCGTCGTCGGGGGAGCGGTCAAGTGCAACAGTGATAACGACCAGACCGTCTGCCGCGAGTTCTTCGTGGATCGCCTGCCACACGGGCAGGTCATAGCGGCACCCTCACCAACTGGCGTAGGCGTACAGCACAACCTTCTTGCCGCGGCAGTCGCGCAGCGAATGGAGATGACCATCGAGGTCGGGCAGCTCGAAATCGGGAGCGGCCCCCGACCGCAACCCATCGGCGCGTTCGGCGGCGGACGCGCCGAACGATGCGACGCGCTCGTCGGGATCGATCATCACCGGCCGTTGGAGCAGCCGCGCCAAAACGCTGGCCTCGATCGGGCCGGTCGCAACGTCGCTCGGGACGGGCACGCACACTTCGCCCCGGCACAGGCCCTCGGGCTTGCGTTCCCAGCCGAGCACGCTGGGGTCGAGCAGCAAGGTTTCTGCTGGCTCGGCGCCCGTCGGTTGCAGGGTCTGCACCTGCTGTTCGTCGATTACCGTCCATGTCGTCATGGGCGCACGTTACTCGCACCAGTTGCACTGCTCGCCCGATCACGACGCACCGTCGCCGGCCGCCAGCCCAGCGTGAGCCGCCCGGTAGTCGCTCCGGAGCTTCGTGGTGGTGGAAGCGGGTCAAGTGAGAGCGTTCGTCAGCCGATGCTTTCCGGGGCGGAGATCGCCACCACCGGCAGGTGAGGAGACGATGTGACGAGCCGATGGATGGCAACGACACTGGTTGTTGCGTGCGCGTTGACCGCAGCCGGGTGCGGGGTGAAGGACGGTCGCTTGGCAAGCGCTGTAGCGTCCGAGTTCCCCAGTGACTCCGTGCCAGCGTCATCGGCGTCGTCACTAGCGCGGCCGAGCGCGCCGTCGACAGCGCCGTCGAGCACACCATCTGCCGAGCCGGAGGTGGTTCCGGGGTCCGTAGCCACACAGGCCGGACCCGTGGCGCTTGGGGAGCGGTATCTCGGACCGCTCACCTATCGCTGGCCCGTCGGGTGCACCGTGCGGTTGACCGAAGCGACGATCAAGGATGACTCGACGGCCACGTTGACCTACGGGTTGGAACTCGTCGCCGAGGGTCCGAACCTCGTCGTTTCGTTTGTCGACATGATGATCGCCGACGTCAACGGTCAACCGATGTCTGCCGCCGATGCAACAGCTCAGGTGATGCTGTTCAAGCTGCCGAATCTTGTGGTCGACCCGCAGGGAACGGTCGTCGAGACGCGAGGGGTCGAGGAACTTCTCGACGCGATCGTGGCGACAGGACTGGCCGACGCTTCGGAGATCACGTTGTGGCTCGCTGCTGCGCTCGAAACGGCCCTCGTCTCGAACTACTGGGGCAGCTGGGCCGGAGCGTGGGCGACACGAGGAACGATTGACGCTCCGCATGTCGAGTCGGTGTTGCCAACGGCAGTGGGCGACACGCAGTTCAATATGACCGTGGTGGTCGAATCGCTTGGCACCACTCCTGGGGGCCTCGCAATGATGCGCCAGACTCAGATCGTCGAGGGCGAGGATCTGCTCCTGGCCATGGGTGTCGTGACAGCTGCACTGGGTGCCGACGAGGTGGCGGCGGCGATGGCGGAGACGTCGGGTCGTCGTATCGTGACGCTCGAGACGACGACCGATCCGCTGACGTTGCGGCCGCTTTCGGCATCGCTGACACAAGACATCGAGCTCACCACGAACGGGGGCTCTCGAAAGTCGTCTCGAACGCAAGACATGGACCTTCGACTGGGTCTCGGGCGGTTGCGCTGTGTGACGCTGAGCTGTGTCCGTCACCGGGGGAAGGCAAGAATCATGAGGGTCGACCACATGAGATGAGTCGTGATGGATGCCGTCAGTGCCCCGGTGCGGACTCGGAGTCCTGCAAACACGGTGCCCATGACGGCTGCGGCGATGACCAGCGCCATGTTTCCCGATGGCAGCGTCGTCACAACGTAGGGAACTACCCCGATGGTCATTGCGAATCGACCGCGCGCAGCGTCGATCAGCGTGCCTCGGAAGAAGAGTTCTTCGGCGACAGCGTTGACGCCGGCCAGGGCCATCACCCACCCGACGATGGAGGAGTCAGCCGTCCTGAGCAGTTCGTCGATCGCGCTGTCGAACAGGTGGATGCGGTGGAGCACCCACGAACCGGCGATGAAGATGCCGAACATGGCGCTACCCGCGAGCACGCCGATGCCGGCATCTACTGTGCGATGTCGATCTGGTCGCGATCTGGTAGGTGCCACGACATACGCCATGATCCAGGTGGCGGCCAAGGCGAATCCTGCGGCGTAGAACTCCCAACTACCGTCGTCGGCGTTGAGCGTTATTCCGAGCAGGGCGGCACCGACGACGAGAGCAACCACAGCTACGCGGGTTGATCGGGGGTCCACGACCTGGTGAACAACGTGGGTCATGTCGAAACAGAGGCTTCGGCGTGATCGAGCCGGTCGGACAACGCAGCGGTTGCGGCCCGCACGAACGACTGTGGATGATGCCCGGTGAGCGCCTCCAACCGACGTTCGGTGACTTCGACCGGGTTGACGAGCGACTGCACGAGGGCCCGGGCGGTTGTCATGTCGACGTCGGTCACCAACCGAAGCCAGCGCACCGACAACCCCGGCGAAAGCACCGGAACGGGCACGATGATCAGCGTCCGGCGCAGCAACTTGGCGACAGTTCCCATCATGTTCCGGTAGGTGGTCGACTCCGGAGCTCCGATGTCATAGTGCCCAGCGGGTACATCGGAATCGAGGCAGTGGATCAGGTACGAGATGACGTCGTCAATCGCGATCGGCTGGGTCGCCGTGTTGACCCAGCGGGGCGTCAGCATCACTGGCAGGCGCTCGACGAGTTGGCAGAGTATTTCCCAACTGGCGCTTCCCTGGCCGACCACGATTGCTGCTCGAAGGGCAACGGTCTCGATGTGTTCGCTCAGTACGTTTTCCACTTCTCGCCTGCTGCGTAGGTGGGGGGAAAGATCATCCTCGGCTCGTCCCAGTCCACCGAGGTAGATCACTCGGCGAACGCCGGCGGCTTTCGCAGCGGTGGCGAAGTTCAAGGCGCCTTCGCTGTCGGCAGCCGCAAAGTCGCGGCGATCAAGCGAGTGCACCAGGTAGTAGGCGATCTCGACGCCGTGCAGGGCTGTGGTCAAGCTCTCCGGCTTCGTCACGTCCCCCTCGACTTCGACGGCTTTGTCGTGGCGCGGTGATGGCGTTCGAGTCATCACCGACGGGTGGTGACCTTCGGCGAGAAGCCGATCGACGAGATGCCGACCGACGAACCCGGATCCTCCGGCGACGAGGATGTTGATTCGTGGCGAGGCCATGTCAGTGTGCTTTACGTCCCGCGGCGCCCGGTTGGATGAGGAGGTGCCGATACAGCCGTCGAGCAAAGCCGTCACCGCCACGCCTCATGGTTGTCGCCCCAAGGAAGCGGTAGCTCGAAAGCGCGTCACGCCCGATCACTACCCACCTCGTCGTACAAAGTGACGCACTGAAAACTGAATTCTCCTGGCTTGCGTGGATGGGTGTCGACGATCTCGATCGGCAGAGCCTCGACCTCTTCGATCGGTTCGTGCTGGCTCGCTGTCGGTAGGAGGTCTACCGTAGGTGGACACACCAGCCCAGCACGAGCAAGGGGAGACCACCATGACCACCCTCGAGAACCGGCCGAATACTGCACTCCTCGTCGTCGACGTGCAGAACGGTGTCGTCGAAGGGGCTCACGAGCGCGACGCGGTCGTCGCGAACGTCGGCAGCCTTGTCGACAAGGCGCGGCGGGAACGGGTCCCCGTTGTCTGGGTCCAGCACTCCGACGAGCAGCTTGCGAGGGGGAGCGACGACTGGCGGATCGTTCCCGAGCTGACTCCGGGCGCCGCCGAGCCGCT
>JANOKQ010000960.1:0-4470 GCA_031419375.1 Acidimicrobiaceae bacterium | reverse complement strand
GATGCGCATCGAAGCCGGCCGAGATGATCATCCACGTGGGGGCAAACGACTCGACATGGGGCGCAATGAGCGTGTCGAGCGCATGGCGGTACACGTCGCCGGTGGTGCCCGGGGGAACGGGGACGTTGACGGTGAACCCCTCGCCCGGACCACTACCCACCTCGGTGTGTCGACCCGTGCCCGGGTACAGCGGCCACTGGTGCACGCTGACGAACAACACCCGCGGATCGTCGTAGAACACCGCCTGCGTACCGTTGCCGTGGTGCGCGTCGTAGTCGAGGATCAACACTCGTTCGCCTTGCTCAGCCAGCGACGCGGCCACGACCGCCACATTCGACACGACGCAAAAGCCCATTGATTCGTCGGCGGTGGCGTGGTGGCCGGGAGGACGGACCGCACAGAATGCAGCGTCGCCTTCTCCGCGACGCAGCGCCTCCACGGCAGTGAGTCCGGCACCGGCCGCAAGCGTTGCGGCCCTCCAGGTTCCCGACGACGCGTACGTGTCGGGGTCGAGGCGCCCGCCCCCTGCGGCGCACATCGCCTCGATCCGGTCGAGGTAGAGGCGCGGGTGCACGCGTTCAAGGTCGGCCCGGGTTGCGGCGATGGGTTCGAGCGGCACCAGCGCATCTGCGGGGCCATGGCGGCGCACACCGGCCAGCACCGCCTCCAACCGCTCGGGCCGCTCCGGGTGCCTCGGCCCCGCCAGATGATCCAGATAGGCAGCATGTGTACTGAACAACACGGTCACATCTGCGACGCTACCGTCCAGTGCGAATGAGCTCGCTGCTGCGCCATCCCCGTCGCTTCGCCGCCACCAACCCCGGCCTGCACATCACCCTCGACGATGAACTGCTGCGCGCCCGCGCCCGCCCGTGCCCAGGCGTTGTCGGGATGGCGTCGGTGGTTGTGCTCGACGCCACGACCGGCGCCACCGTCGAGCACTACGACCGCTGGCGCCAACAACTCGGCTTGCTCGGCTTCGCCCATCTGCGTACGGGGGCACTCTCCCCACGCCATGCCGCGTCTGCCGAGGAGGCGGGACTGCAGTGCGTGCAACGACTGGCGCTGCTCGAGTTGTCGCCGCCGCCACGCAGCCGTCCGCCACGCACCACCATCGCGCTCAACGCCAGCCGCCTCGGGACAGCTTCACTGATCGACCAGGCGGCGTTCGGTTTGCGATGGTGGCTCGACGACACCATGCTGTCGGAAGTATGCCTGGCAACGCCCCGGTTTCGCGCCCGCCTCATCGACGGGCGTGAGTCGGGATTGCCGGGTGGGTTCTTGATCAGCGGTCGGGCCGGGCGCACCGGCTACATCCAACGTCTCGCCGTACACCCCGACGAGCACCGCAACGGGCTCGCTAGCGCCCTGCTGGTCGACTCGCTCAGGTGGATGCAGCGGAATCGGGTGGGGCGGGTCTTCGTCAACACCCACGTCGACAACGAGCCAGCGCTGGCGCTGTACCGAGCCAACGGTTTTGTGGCGCTGCGCGACGAGCTCGCGGTGTTCGAGGGAGTGATCCCACGATGAACCTGCTGCCCCGGTCTGGCGCCATCGCGGCAATGGCGTTCGTGTGCCTGTTGCTGCCTGCGATGATCGCCCGCCCGGCACCGGTCGACGCGGTCGCTCCCGATCCGGGCGTTGAGGTGCCATTGGCCGTAGTGGCGCACACCTTCGACGTCGCCGCGAACACGCCAGTGTCGATCACCGTGCAGATGTCGGCGGCGGTCGCTGCCGACGTGGTCGATGCAGACACCACCGTCGTCGTCACGAGCTACGGCCCCGTGCTGGAGCGTGAGACGTTCCTCGACGCGACCAACGGTCTGCTGCCGCGCAGCATCGACACCTTCGACATCTCGCTCGATCCAGCCGACGCTGATCCCAACATCAGCCGCTCGGCCACCAACACGTTGCTGCTGACGGTCCCCACGGAATCGGCGCAGCGCTCAGGCGCGGCACTGCAGTTCGCCCAAACGGGAGTGCACCCCGTGGTGATCGACATTCGCCGATCAGGGCGGTTGTTGGCCGAGACCATCACGTTCGTGCACCGACTGTCGGCGGTGCCAACCCGCCTCGACCCGTTGCCTATCGCACTCGTGATCGGTCAGACCAGCACAGTGGAGCTAGCCAATGACGGCTCGGTCGTCGTGTCTGTCGAGGCATCCGCAGAGCTCGAACGACTGACCCAGACGCTCGAGGCGATCGACGCGGGCGTGGCCGACGCCGCACCCGCCGCGGTGGCACCGCGACTTGTGCAGGTGGAGCCCGCGCTGGTGGAAGCGCTCGGTGCACAACAGCCAGCGCTTGCGGCCCGGTTGAAACTCGGGCTATCGAACAGCACGTTGTCGGCGATGCCGCGCTTGCCGTTCGACGTGTCCGCGGCCGTTGAGGCGCGACAGAACGACCGGTACCTGCAACAGCTCCGCCAGGGCGACGATCTGCTCCGTGCCCTCGTCGACGGTGCTCGGATCGACCGCTCGGTGCTCCTCGCCGACGCATCCCCGGGCAGCGGCACCTCCGACCGCGGAGCACCGCTCACAGATGCTGCCGCGATGTTCCGGCGCAACCTAGCCGCGCAGCTGCTGGTCATGCCGTTCGACCGGTACTCCGAAACCGACGGGAACACCGGGCTGCTCATCGACACCACCCAACTGGTGACGACCGTGCTCGCCGACGGGACGACGTTGCCAACGGCGGTAATCGATCCGTACCTCAGCGAGCGGCTGGACCGTACCGATGGGAACCCCTACGGCACGGCCACCGAGTTGGTCGCCGAGTTGCTCGTGCTCCGCAACGGCATCATCCGCAACCGTGACGCGGTGGGCGATCATGGCGTGGTACTGGCCGACAGCGCGCTCGGAGTACCCGATCCGACGCTGATGGGACATGTCGTCAGCCTGCTACTGAACACCGACGGTCTCGAACTGACCGACGTGGCAAGCCTGTCCGGATCGGTGGACACCTGGCTCGTTGCGGGCCGCCCGCAGGAGCTGACCTTGCCAACCTCGCCGGTCGCAGACCTCACCGCGCGATTCACGCTGATCGACAGCGTCGCACAGAAAATCCTCGCGTACACCAGCGTGGTGCCGGACGGAGATCCGAAAGCTGCTGTGTGGGGCCGGGTGCTCGACGTGTTGCCCTCGACGGCGGTCTCCGATGAGCAGGCAGCGACGATGGCGCGTCGTCTCGACGAGCAGTTCGCGACGATTCGATCGTGCGTGAAACCTCCGGAACCGTTTGGTTTCACACTCACCGGCGACAACACCTTCCGGTTCAAGGTGCAGAACACGTGCACCACCGATCTACGCGTTCGGATCCGTCTCGACAGCGCCAAGCTTGCGTTCCCTGACGGCGACCAACTGAAGACGCTGACCGCGTCCAGCGACACCCTGGTCGAGGTCAGTGCCGAAGCCTTGAGCAACGGCAAGTCGAGCGTGTTCCTGCGAATCTTTTCACCTGCCGTCGACACCATCGCTGTTGCCGACGAAGTGGTTTTGACCGCCCGGGTCAACTCCTTGGCCGGGCTCGGCCAACTCCTCACCGGTGCTGGGTTGCTGCTGGTCGTCACCTGGTGGGCGAGCAACTCACGCCGCTCGCGCCGCAAGCTGCAGGCATCGCGCAACATCGCCCGCCACCCCTCCGGTACTGCTGCCGCCGATGACCCGGCATCCGATGACCATGGCACCGATGACCATGGCACCGATGATCCTGGCACCGACGGCACACCTCGCAGCTCGTCATCAGACCAAGCGCCTGGCGACCAACCGTGTAGCGTTCCGCAGTCGTGAGCACTCCCTCAGTCGTGAGCACTCCCTCAGTCGGCCGAAACGCAACCGTCCGAGTCATCACCGATTCTGCATGTGACCTTCCGGGCGACATCGTCGGAGCGCTCGGCATCGACATCGTGCCGCTCACCATTCGGATCGATGGCGAAGAGTTCGTCGACCGCGTCGACCTCACGCCGACCGAGTTCTGGGCGCGCTGCGCCCGATCCGCACAACTGCCCGAGACTGCTGCGCCGGCGCCGGGGCAGTTTGAGCAGGCCTACCGGCACGCCGCCGAGCACGGGGCGGTCGGTGCGGTCGTGATATCGCTCAGCGGTGCGTTGTCAGCCACCATGCAAAGTGCCGAGCTCGCCGCGAGGGCACTGGCGGGCGAGTTCCCGGTCACGGTGATCGACAGTCGTAACTGCACGCTCGGCCTTGGCATGATCGTCGCCGACTGCGCCCGTCTCGCGGCAACCGGTGCCTCCCTCGACGAGGTAGCCGGCCGAGCTTCCGAGCTTGCCGCACTCACCCGCGTGTGGGGTGCCCTCGACACACTCGACAACTTGAAGAAGGGCGGCCGCATCGGCGGGGCGCGCGCCATGCTGGCCACCGCCTTGTCGATCAAGCCGATCATCGAAGTACGTGACGGCAAAGTGGAAAAGGGCGGCCAGCAACGGACACGTTCCAAGGCGTTGGCATTCCT
>JANOKQ010000959.1:0-9917 GCA_031419375.1 Acidimicrobiaceae bacterium | reverse complement strand
GACACACCTTTGGCGGTCTCGAGAGCCCGGCCGATGCGGGCCCAATGGTTCACCTGTTGGGCTGCGCTGCGGCTCTGAAGACGGCCTGTCCGTTGTGCAGCTTCGAACAAATCGTCGTCAATGCGGGTCGGTGCGCTCATCGGATCTCCATACCCACCCCACTGTAGCAGGGTGCTACACGTTGGGCCTCGGATACTTCGACTCCGTCGGTACCTTGATCGCCATACCTGTCAGGCCGTGGCAACCGCAGATCTCGGAACTCCCGTCAAGGTTGGCGACCTTGTCTGGATCGTGGTCTTTGACAACTTGGACATCAAGACCACCGCGCCGCCGACAGAATCAGGCGCTCCCGCCGACAATGCGACGATTCGACACGGCTACGTGCTTGTCTCAGCGTCTACAGGTGAGTTCCTGTCCTCGTTGTTCACGAACTGAGTCACGATGGGCTGAGCCGCTCGCGCCGACCGGGTGTGCTGTCCTTACCCGCAGGGCAAACCATGTCAGGCGTCGGCGGGGCGGACGGTGTTGGTGCCGGCGTCGATGAGGTAGGTGCGGTGCGCGTACACGGGGGCGTCGAGTTCCTTCACGGTTTCGACCATCCGGTACTCGGCGTTCCACGCATCGGCGGTGACGGTGTGGAGGATGTAGCCGCGATGTTCGAGCTCGACGTCGATGATGTCGGGGATCGCTCTGACCACGTCGGTGACGCTGGGGTTGATCCGCCCGCCTGACGAGATCGAGGTCGCCACGAACTCGACCGCGACCGGGGTGCCGGTGCCGCGTCCTCCGGAGCGGATGATGCCGGTTCCGGCGAAGTGGATGTCGCCGGTGAGCACCACGTTGTTGTTCGGTGCCGGCAATGCCGCCAGGCTGTCGACGAGTCGGTTGCGCTGGGCCGGATAGCCGTCCCACTGGTCGTAGTTCAACACCGCCTCGCCGATGGTCGCGTCGCCGAATACCGTCTGCTGGCCGATCACGTTCCACACGGTGCTGGCCTCGGCCAGCCGGTCGGTCAGCCACTGCTCCTGGTTGTCGCCGAGCATCGAGCGATTCGGATCGAACGTCTCGGGGCAGGCCGGATCGAAGTTCAGCGTTCCGCCGGTGCAGGCCTGATCGCTGCGGTACTGGCGGCCATCGAGCAGCACCAGATCGAGCAGCGACCCCCATTGGGCAGCGCGATAGATCGGGTAGTCGCCGTTGTCGGGGGGCGGCGGCAGCGCAACGGGCTGATGCTCCCACCACGCCTGATACGCGTCGTGGCGGCGCTGCACGAAGGCGGCTGCATCCACGGGATCCTGCGGTGTGGTGCCGGCGTAGTTGTTCTCCACCTCGTGGTCGTCCCACGTGACGTACCTCGGGCACGTGGCGTGAGCGGCCTGCAGGTGCGGGTCGCGCTTGTAGAGGGCGTAGCGGTTGCGGTAGTCGTCGAGGGTGCGGCATTCGCCGGAATCGTGCGAGCGCACATTCGGCTCCTCGCCCTCACCGACGACGCCGCGGCCGCCTTCATAGATGTAGTCCCCGAGGAACACCACGAAATCGAGGTCCTGTGCGGCGATGTCGGCGTGCGCGGTGTAGTAGCCGGTCTCGTAGTGCTGGCAGCTCGCACTGGCGAAGCGCAGCGACGCGGGATCTGCAGTCGCCGCCGGGGCGGGGCGGGTGAGCCCGACCGGGCTGGTGTAGCCGCCGACTTCGAAGCGGTAGTACCAGTCGCCGGCATCGAGGGTGGCCGGCACGTGCAGGCTGTGCGCGTAGCGCGCTTGGGCAGTGGCGACGCCCTCGGCGCGGACGTCGGTGAAGTCGGCGTCGGCGGCGATGATCCAGTGCACCCCGATGTCGCCGGTGTACGCCTCGTCGGCCGGCGCATCATCGCCAATCGGGGTCGGCGCCAACCGGGTCCACAACACCACGCTGCCTTCGCCCGGATCGCCGCTGGCTACGCCGAGGGTGAACGGGTCACTGGACAGAGCGACAGGCGGGAGCGCAGTGGTCGTGGTCGCGGGAACTGTCGTCGGCGCGGTCGACGGAGCCGACGTGGTCGAGTCAGGTGTCGCTTCGGTGGTGCCGCTGCTTGACTCGGCGGCCGAATCGGTTGTTGGATCCGGTGATGGTGCCGCGGTGGTGGGTGCCGTGCCGTCGCCGCCGCCGCTGCACGCGGTGACCACGATCGAGGCGGACCCGGCGAGGAACAGGCGGCGAGAGATCGGTTGCACGTCGTCAGTCTTGCGGACCCCGCCGGCCCGCACGTTCACGGGTCGCCCAGTGGCGACCCGTTGAGGGAGACTGGGGAGATGGTCGAACGTGTCACCGAAGCGCCCGTATCCCTCGATGGATTCACCCCGTTCAGCGAGGCCGCCCAGCAATGCCCACATCTGTACTACCGCGCCATGCAGCAGCAGGCGCCGGTGTTTCACGTGGAGGGCACGGACCTGTACATGATCAGTCGCCACGAGATGATCACGCCGATCCTGCGCGACACCAAGACGTTCAGTAACCGCTTCGGGAGCGCCGGCGAGATGCCCCGCGGCGACGTCGTCAAGCGGATCACCGAGGTGCTTGCCACCGGCTGGCCGCAGGTGCCGACGATGCTCACGGTCGACCCGCCGGACCACACCCGCTTCCGTGGCACCGTTGCCCCGTACTTCACGCCCCGGCGGATGGCCGAGCTGCGCGCCCCGGTCGAGGCGATCGTCGACCGGTTGATCGACGGGCTGCCCGCCGACGGTGTGTGCGATTTCGTCACCGCGTTCGCGGTGCCGGTGCCGATCGAGGCGATCGCCGCAGTGCTCAACGTGCCGCCTGACCGGATGGCCGATTTCAAACGGTGGAGTGACGATTCGGTGGCCAACATCGGCACGGTGATCACCGACGACCGGCGGGTGGAGGCATACCGCGGCATCGTCGAGTTCCAGCACTACTTCGCACCGCAACTCGAACAGCGCCGCAGCGCGCCGCAGGCCGACCTGATGACCTCGCTGGTGCAGGCCGAGATTGACGCCGATCCCGCGCCCGACGCTGCGCCCGACGCGCCGGTGGCGAAGCGGCCGCTGGTGATGGCGGAGATGCTGTCGATTCTGCAGCAGCTCCTCGTGGCCGGCAACGAGACCACCACGAAAGCACTCACCGAAGGCGTGATGCTGCTTGCTACCCATCCCGAAGTGTGGCAACGGCTGCAGGTCGACCCCGCCGGGTATGCGCCGCTCGTGACCGAGGAGGTGCTGCGCCTGTCGACCCCGACGCAGGGCATGTTCCGCCTGGCAACCCGCGACGTCGAGCTTGAAGGCGTGCACATCCCCAAAGGTTCACGGCTCGTGCTCGTCTACTCGGGGGCCAACCGCGACCCGAACGTGTGGGGTGACGATCCGGACCGGTTCGATCCCGGCCGCCCCAACCTGAAGGATCACCTCGCGTTCGGCAAGGGAATCCACTTCTGCCTCGGCGCGCCGCTGTCGCGGGTGGAGATGCAGGTCGCGTTCGAGCGGCTGGCCCGACGGGTGGACCGCTTCGACTTGGTGGACGGCGCCGAACTGCGCTATCACCCAAGCTTCATGTTGCGTGGACTCGTGCGTCTTGATGTTCACGTCACCAAGAAGGAGCACGTGAATGTCTGATCGGGTTCTGGTTGCCAAGGTAGGTCTCGACGGTCACGACCGTGGTGTCAAGATCGTTGCGAGAACTCTGCGCGACGCTGGGTTCGAGGTGATCTACACCGGGTTGTTCCAGACCCCGGACAAGGTTGCCTCCGCGGCGATCGACGAAGATGTCGACGCGATTGGCCTGTCGATGCTCAGCGGCGCGCACATGACGCTGGCGCCCCTCGTGGTGGCCCGACTGCGTGAGCTCGGCGTGGACATCCCCGTGGTGGTCGGTGGAATCATCCCCGACCGTGACGCGCCCAAGCTGCGCGAAGCCGGCGTAGCCGGAGTGCTCACACCCGGTGCCACCGCCGATCAGGTCGTGGCGATCGTGCGTGAGGCCATCGACGCAAGCCGCCGTTAAGCCTCTACGCTCGGCCCAATGCCGTCGTCTTCGCTCGAACGCGTCACCAGCTTGTTGGCGCTGCTGCTGGAGCGACAGGCCCCGCTGACGTTGCGGCAGATCGCCGACGATCTGGCCACGATGTACCCCACCGGGCAGGCAGCCCTGCGTGGTGCGTTCGAGCGTGACAAGGCGTTGCTACGCGACATCGGCGTGCCGATCGAGACCGAGGTGCTCGGCGGCGACCAGGCTGGTGAAACCGCGTACCGGATCGACCGTGACCGCTACGAGTTGCGCGGCCTCGACCTCGACGACGACGAACGCCGCGCCCTGCAGGTGGCCGTCGCCGCGACCCGTTCCGAAGCTGGGCAGGAAGGCGTGTGGAAGCTGGGCGGAGCGGTGGCCCAGGTGCCAGTCGTGGTGGCCAACCTGCCGCACCTGGATGCGTTGCCGTTGCTGCGGACGGCCGTCGGCGCACATCACTCGATCCGCTTCCAGTACCGCGCGACCGAGCGGACGCTCGACCCGTGGGGGCTGTTGTTGCGCCGCGGTTTCTGGTACGTGATCGGCCACGACCATGGTCACGACGAACGCCGCACCTACCGAGTCGACCGGATCGAGGGTGACGTCGAGGTGATCGACGCGAGTTCGTTCACCAAACCCGCCGACTTTCGTCCGGATCTCGCCTTCCCCGACGATCCCAAGCAGCTCGGCGCGTCACCCGATGGCACGCCGATGCGCTACGCGGTGGTGGCCGTATACGGTGGCATCGCCGAGATCGTGCGTCGTGACCTTGGCGAAGCCGCTGTGCGGAACGGACCGGCGGCCGGTCGGGCGGTCGGGCGGGCGGGCGGGTCTGCACCTGGTCCGGTGCTGTTCGACGTACCGTGCTCGAACCTCCCCGCATTCAGGTCATGGCTGCTCGGCCTCGGCACGCACGCCGAGGTCATCGAACCGGCCGACATCCGCGCCGACGTGATCTCGTGGCTCACCGCGCTCGCCCGGCCCGCTGCACTCGACCGAGCTGGGGTGCCGGGTTGATGGCTGTTGCCCGGCGCGGACCGCGCCCGCTGAACGACCGCGTGCGTCGGTTACTGGTGATCTTGCCGTGGTTGATGGAGCAGGGCCGCGCCTCGCTGGCCGAGATGTCCGAGCGGTTCCAGATCAGTGAGAAGGATCTGATCGTCGACCTCGAGCAAGCGGCCACCTGCGGCCTGCCGCCGTTCGTCGATGAGTTCGTCGATCTGTTCATCGACGACGATGGCATGGTCGAAGTGGGGGTACCGCGGTTCTTCACCAAGCCGCTGCGGCTCACCGCTCCGGAGGGTTTCGACCTGCTCGCCGCGGGCAAGGCAGCGTTGGCGATGCCAGGGGTGGAACCCGATGGGCCGCTGGCGCGGGCGTTGGCCAAGCTCGAAACGGTGCTTGGCGACGACGGGATGGTGCTTGATCTGGGGCAACCCCCGGCCGCCGCCGATCTCATCGCCGCCGCCGAACGAGCCGAGCAGGTGCGGGTGGTGTATTGGTCGGCGTCGAGCGACGAGATCACCGAGCGGGTGATCACTCCCCGCTCCGTCTTTGCCGACCGGGGCCGCTGGTACGTGGTGGCCGACGACGACCGCAGTGGCGAGCAACGCACGTTCCGCGTCGACCGGATCACCGAATGGCACCGCGTCATAGAGTCCGTCACCGAGCCAGATCGCCCCGCTTCTCGCCCTGCTCCTCGCTCTGCTTCTCGCTCTGCTTCTCGCCCCGCTTCTCGCTCGGTGTCGCCGCCAACGGGGCAGGCGTGGTTCGACGAGCTGTCCGGCCTCGACACGGTTACCTTGCGACTCCGGGCGGGTGGGCGATGGGCGGCCGAGCAGTTCCCGGTGCGGGCGATGCGACCAGACGGTGACGACGTGGTGGTCGACATGGCCGTGGCCAGCGAAGGCTGGCTACGCACGCTGCTCTTGCAACTCGGTCCCGAGGCCGACGTGCTCGCCCCGCCGCACGCACACGGCATCGCCCAGCAGGCGGCGCAGGCGCTGCTGGACGCCCGCTACACCCGTTCGAGCTGAGCGGTCACGTCGTCGGCGCTGACGATTCCGTGGGCGCGCAGGAGATGAGGGAGTACGGCGGCTGTCGCGTCGGCGTCGGCCAGCGCGTCGTGCGGCCGTACGAGCTCGACGTCGTAGCGCTCGCACAGGGAACCGAGCCGGTGTGACTGGGTTCTGCCGGGGTCGAGCCGTCGTGAGAGGCGCAACGTGCACAACCACGACGACAACGGCAATCCGACTTCGCTCTCGTCGGCCGCTTTGCGCAGGAAGCCGAGATCGAACGTGGCGTTGTGGGCCACAAAGACGTTGCCGCGCAGCCGCTCGGCGAGTTCGGCGAGCACCTCCTGCTGCGCGGGTGCCTGCCGCAGAACGCGGCGGGTGATGCCGTGCAGCTTCGTCGGCCCGACGCGAAACCAGCGCCGCCGTGGGTGGACCAGACTGCTCCACCGCTCGATCACCTTGCCATCGGAATCGACCACCACCAGACCGACCTGCAGCAACCGGCTCCAGCGCAGGGAAAGGCCCGACGTCTCGACATCGACCACGGCGAACCGCAGTTGTTGGTCGTCGGGCAGTGACATGCGATCACTATATTCCGAGGGTGTGACAGCCATGATGAGATCACCGTTCCGGAACGCCTTGCCGCGCTTGTGATGAACGTCAGAGGAGTTCGGCCGCGAGGCTGGCGACGTTGCTGCGTTCGCACGCCGACAGGGTGATGTGGCCGAAGCAGGGCTGGCCACCAAACGCTTGGATCAAAACCGCGAGCGCATTGTTCGACTCGCCGAGGTAGGGAGCGTCGATTTGGCTGGTGTCGCCGGTGAAGACCACCTTGGTGCCTTCGCCGACACGGGTGAGAATCGTCTTCAACGTGGTCGGCTCCAGGTTCTGGGCTTCGTCGACGATCACGTACTGGCGGTGCAGCGATCGGCCGCGCAGGAACGTGATGCTCTCCAGCGACAACTGGTTGCGGGTGATCAGCTCGTCGGTGAGCTGGCGGGCGTCGTGGCTGTTGCGTTGATCGGTGAGCGCCACGATGGCGTCATGGATCGCCGACATCCACGGGTCGAGCTTCTCGTCGAGCCCGCCGGGAAGAAACCCGACGTCGGCCCGCCCGACGGGGACGAGCGGCCGATAGATCGCCAGGCGCTCGTACTCGCGGCTCTCCACCACCCGCTCGAGGCCGGCGGCGATCGCCAACAGTGTCTTGCCGGTACCGGCACGCCCGTCGAGCGCGACGACGTTGACCTCAGGGTCGAGAAGCAGCTCGAGGGCGAACCGTTGCTCCTTCGATCGAGACCGTAGGCCCCAGGCTTCGGGGGCGGAGTGGTGGAGCCCGACCAGGTCGTCACCGAACCGGCGGGTGAGCGCCGATTGCGACCCAGCGCGCAGCACCACGAAGGTGTTCTCGTGCGTATCCAGCGCGTTGCCCGTGTTCTGGTCGCCCGTGTTCTGGTCGCCCGTGCTCTGGTTCACGGCGATCCTGCCGGTGGCGTACAACGAGTCGACCACCGTGGCGGTGGTCTCGATCGTGGTCCAGCCGGCGCTGCGCGTGGAGGCTGAGCGCCCTGCGGGCGAGTGCGGTGCAGCCGCCACGCCGAGGTGCGCGGCCTTGATCCGCAACGCAGCATCGTTGGACACCATCGTCGTCGGAGCGTGGAGCGACTGACCGAGCGCGGCGCCGATGATCCGATTGTCGGGCACCGACGGGTCGAGACCGTGTTCGATGAGAAGGTGGCGTTGCACTCCGTTGATCTCGATTTGCAGTGTGCTGGCGTCAGGCTCGTTCGACAATGCAACCGCCGTGGCGAGCGATCCTCCGGCGCGCACGCGTAGCTCCTCGATGGTGCGCAATGCGGTACGGGCAGCACGGCCGACGTCGTCGAGACGGTTTTTCAGACCGTCGAGCTCTTCGATGACGGTCAACGGAATCACCACGTCGGCGCCGACGAAGCTATGCACCGCTGCCGGATCGGCGACCAGTACGGACGTGTCGAGCACGATCTTGCTTCGGACAACCTCGCCTGTCGGGCCGGACCCGTCGGCGTTCGCGGGATGTGCGGGGGACACGCGATTGGATGGGGCAGGCAGCAGGTCGGTCAATGCCACTCCTTGGGAGGGTGATGTCGTGAAAGGGTTTGTGGATCGCTGGTTGGAACGATCATGACCTACCCGGCCGTGGCTGTGGTGGACCATCGAACCCGGTTCACGCGTTGTTCATCTTGTCCCTGGCTTTGGCGGCGGTTACAACACGTCGGGGATGCCCTCGTCGATTTCGACGCCGAGCGAGTTCAACGCGAACGACACGAGGTGGTAGTTGCCGACCGCGAAGATCAGGTCGAGTAGCTGCTCGGTCGCGTACGTCTCGACGAGGGTGGCCCACGTGGAGTCGCCGATGCGGCTGTCGTGGTGCAACTCGTCGACGGCAGCGAGCAACGCTGCCTCCGCCGGTGACCAACTCGGGTGCTTGGCGCCTACCCGGACTTGATCGATCTCGTCGACCGTGATACCGCATTGCTGAGCGATCACGTGGTGCTGGGCGAACTCGTACTTCGAGTGGCACAGCACCCCGACACGCAAGATCGCCAACTCGCGATCGCGGGGAGTCAGCGAGCTCTTCGACAGCACGTGCGTGGCGAACACGAGCCAACGTCGTAGCAGCGGCGGATGGTGGGCAAGCGTGGTGAAGATGTTGGGCGTCGAGCCGTCGGGTGCATGAAGGCCGCGTTCGTACAGCTCGATCACCTCGGGGCTCGGGTCGGTAACGGGTTTGATTCGGGGCGTGGTCACGCCACAGATCATCGCGCCAGACTGAGGCGATGAACGACCGGACGTGTGTGTTTTGCCAGATCGTCGAGGGCAGCCTCGACGCCGACATGGTGCTCGACGATGGTGCGGTGATGGCGTTCCTCGATCGGTCACCGTTGTTCGTCGGGCACGTGCTGGTCATTCCCCGCGTGCACGTCGAGACCATCGTCGACGCCCCGGCGGAGCTGCTCGCAGCGCTGTTCGCACAGGTGCAACGCATCGCCGCGGTTCTTCCAGCGGCGCTCGGTGCCGAAGGATCATTCGTCGCCAACAACAACGTCGTCAGCCAGAGTGTGCCCCACCTGCATGTGCACGTGGTGCCCCGCCGGCGACGCGACGGCCTGCGCGGATTCTTCTGGCCGCGCCAGAAGTACGCCGCCGGTGAGGCTGCGGTAACGGCTGGTTTGCTTCGCGACGCGCTCCAACGATGAGACAAAACCCTTGCGCGCGAACGCACTCAGGACGTGTCGTTGCATTTGCAACGACTTAGATGCTTGCTATTCGTTGACGAAAGCGGTTCGATACTTGTGTAACGCATCGTTACGTTCAACCGTTCACTACGAACCACCCCGATACGAAGAGGTATCAACAGCATGACCAAAGCAGAATTGCTCGACGCAGTAGCGAAAGATTCCGGTGTTTCCAAGGCCGACGCCGAGCGAGCCATCGGCTCGTTCTTCGATGTCGCCACGAAGGCAGCGAAAAAGGGCGACAAGGTCGCATGGCCGGGCTTCGGATCCTTCAGCACCTCGAAGACGAAGGCTCGCCTCGGACGTAACCCCCAAACCGGTGAGGCCGTCAAAATCGCCGCCTCCACGCGGATGAAGTTTACCTCGAGCAGCACGCTCAAGGCTGTGTTGAACCCGAAGAAGAAGTGACCCAGGACCAACCAAAGGATCAATGACCATGGCTGCAACGAAGAAGGCTGCACCCGCAGCGAAGAAGGCCGCTCCGGCCAAGAAGGCTGCTCCGGCAGCGAAGAAGGCTGCTCCGGCAGCGAAGAAGGCTGCTCCGGCCAAGAAGGCTGCTCCGGCAGCGAAGAAGGCTGCTCCGGCAGCGAAGAAGGCTGCACCGGCAGCGAAGAAGGCTGCACCG
>JANOKQ010000958.1:0-3899 GCA_031419375.1 Acidimicrobiaceae bacterium | reverse complement strand
GGCGCAAAGTCGCCGAAGGCGCCAGCAGCCCAGTCGCCGAAGGCGCCAGCAGCCCAGTCGCCGAAGGCGCCAGCAGCCCAGTCGTTGAAGGCGGCGCGAGTTGAGTTGCCGGCTGAACCTCTGTCGATGGATCTGACCGAGGCCCTCCGCACGACCGGTGCGGCACGGGCGTTTCGCCCCGACCCGGTCGACGACGCGACCGTCTATGCGATCATTGACGACGCCCGATTTGCCCCCAGCGGCGGGAACCGTCAGCCATGGCGGATCGCGGTGATCACCGACGCGGGCACCCGCGAGCATCTGGCCGAGCTGATGCGACCGGTCTGGTACGAGTACGTCGGCACCAACGCCACCGGGGTCACTGCGTTCGCGTTCGGTCGCTCGACCGGCGCGACCCTCATCCATGCGCCGAACGAGCTGTTCGACACCATCGCCACGGTCCCGGTGGTCCTGGCTGTCGCCGCCGACCTGACCCGCGTCGCGTTGATGGACGGTGCGCTCGATCGGCCTCCGCTCACGGGCGGGGCATCGGTGTACCCGTTCTGCTGGAGCATCCTGCTTGCGGCGCGGGCCCGCGGACTCGGCGGGGTGATGACGACCATGCTGTCGCGCGTCGAGCCGACGGCCGGCCCGCCGCTCGGCCTGCCACCTGATCACGCGCTCGCCGCACTGGTGTTCATCGGGGTGCCCAAGCACCAACCAACCAAACTTTCCCGGCGACCCGTCGAGTCGTTCACCACCATCGACCGCTTCGACGGCCCCGTCTTCAACCCGCCGCTGCCTCATCGCTGAGCCAACCTCGCGCCGCAGGCGGGCAGTCACGGGCCGATCAGCCGGGGAACATTCCGGGGCGGCGATCGCCGATGGTGGCCTTGGCCTTCTCGGTCGCCTTCTCGGTAGCTTCACGGGCCCGGTCGGCGAGCCGGCGGGCCACGTGGCCGATCCGCTGAATTTGACGGAGGAGCGCATCGCGGGCGATCTCGGCGTCGGTGGTGAGTCCTTGAAGCGATTCGATTTTCCACCACTTCACCACAACAGGCTCGAGGATCTGGTCGTGATGCTGTAACAGGTTGTACAGCCCGCCTTTGGCGATGGCGTCGGCGTGCTGCTTGAAACCGGGGATACCGGTACCTGGCATCTCGAACTCGCGCACCTGCCGCTCGATCGCTGGCAGCACCAGGGATGGGGCGATCTCGAGTGCGGCCGAGGTGAGATCGCGGTAGAACAGGAAGTGGAAGTTCTCGTCGGCGGCGACCCGGCCGAGCATGTCATAACCAGCCTTGCCCACCGGGTGATCGCCGAGCTCGTCGATCATCGCCCGGCCGGTGTTGCGGTGGGCGATGCGGGTCGCCAGCTCTTGCAGTGCGACGTACACGAAGCCGTCGATCGCCGACTCGGGATCGGGAACCTGACCGCCCGACATCTGCGACATGCGCCCGTCTTCAAGCATCTTTGGATCGAGGGTGCGGGTGACGGTGAGGAAGTCGCGCATCGCGATGGAGTGCCGTGCTTCCTCTGCGGTCCAGCGGTGTGACCACTCCCGCCAGATGCCCGTGCGGCCGAACATGCGGTCGATGGTCTGGAAGTAGTACGGGAGGTTGTCTTCGGTGAGCAAGTTGACGAACAACGCGCTGCGCACAGAATCGGAGAGCGGAACCTCGGCCGGATCCCATTCACGATCGGTGTCGAAGCTGCGACCCAGCTCCCACGGGACGAACTCGTGCGGATACCACGGCTTGCACGTGTCGTAGTGCCGTGTCGTCAGTTCCTCGGCGACGGGCGTCAACTCCTGGAGCAGCGCTACCTCGTTCATGGCCACAAGCCTACCTACCGACCGGTCGGTAGGGAACGCAGCCGGCCCATCAACCCGACAGCGGCATCAGTCCGTGCCCGGCCGTCGCTTGGTCTCGGCACGGTCGTCGCCGTGATGCCCCGGCGGCAACGAAAGCGCAAGCTCGGCGGCAGTCGGCTGATGCTTCACCCGGCTCTCCGGGGGCAGCAGCGCCATGATCGCCTTCATGATTCGTTTGGTGTCGGCATCGGCGCTGCGGTGCGTGAGCACCACCGGCACGCCCACCCGGATCCGCACGACCGGCGGATCGACCACGTTGAGCACGTTGGGTACCCGTGACGACCGGGGCCACACCCGCTCCGTCCCCCACAGGCCAATGGGAATGACGGGGGCACCGGTCATCGCCGCCAGCCGGGCCGCACCCCACCGTCCGCGCAGCACCGGGTCGAAGAACGCCCTGCCCCGCGGGATCGTCCCCTGCGGCATGATCGCGACGAGATCGCCGTCGTTCAAGGCGTCGGCCGCAGCTTGCAGCGGCGCATCGGATCCGGTGCCGCGATCCACCCGGATGCCACCCATCGCGACACCCAACCGGCCGACCACGGGCACATCGAACACCTCTTTCTTGCCGAGAAAGCGAACCGTTCGATCGGTGCGGGCGATGGCCACGCCCATCGCTGCTGGGTCGAAGTAACTGCGATGGTTGCCCACCACGATCGCCGGACCCGACGCGGGGATGTTGTCGACGCCGTCGATATCGAACTTCACGTACGGGAACAGCAACGGGTGGGCGAAGCTCATCGCCAACTTCTGCACGTCGATGTTCAGAAACGGGATCCGTGGCATGCCGAGGCCTTTCAACGGGTTCGCCGAGGCCGGGATGGGGCCGGCATCGGACAGATCGAGTGCCGGCCAGCGCCGCGCCGCGGCCATGAGCATCATCCGCGGGTCGGGGTTGACGACGAACGGGAATCCCACGGCAGCGAGCAGGGGCGTGTCATAGATGCTGTCGCTGTACGCGAAGCTGTCGGAAAGGTCGATGTCGTGTTGTTCGGCCCACTCGCGCACTGCGGCGAGCTTGCCGGTGCTCCACACGAACGGCCCGACGAGTGTCCCGTCGTAGGTGCCATCGGAACTGACCCCGTAGCGGGTGGCCACCACGCCGTCGAGGCCGAGCAACTCAACGAGCGGGCGTACCAGGTCGAGTGGTGTCGTCGTGGCCAGGACCACCGGCCGACCAGCGGCGCGGTGCTCGGCAAACAGTGGCGCAGCCAGCGGCTGAACCATCTCGGCCAGTTGTTGCGCGCACTGCTGCGCGGCTGATTGCACGGCCGCTTGCGACTTGCCCTTGACGAACGTGGCGCCTTGGCGGGCCAGTGCCATCGCCGGCAGCGTCTCGCCGACGGTGTTGAACAGCCGGTACACCAACGATTCCCCGGGAATGGTGCGGCTGACCAGCCCTGCGGTGCGCATCGCCTTCGAAAACACCTGACCGGACGCGCCAGCGAGCAACGTGCGGTCGAGATCGAAGAAGGCAGCACCCCGGGAAGCGACGCGTTCAGCCATACGACCCTGCACTGTAGGCCACCCCTCGACCGCACGCGTCAACGGTGCCCGCCGATGCGGACGGGGGTGCGAAAACGGGAAAGGCCCCGCTTGGGGAAGCGGGGCCTCTCAACCGAAACCCGATGGCGTGGGGGCGCCATCTGCGGGTTCTTGTCGAGCGAGCCCTTGGGGGAGGACTCGCTTCGAACTACATGTGAAAGTATGCACGTGAACGAGTGATCTTTCAAGCAGTAATGCCGGATACTTGGTATCGTTTTTCGAGATGGACCTCCGCCAGTTGACGACGCTCGTCGCGATCGCCGATCACGGGACGTTCTCGGCGGCAGCGAGGGCCCTCTACACCGTACAATCCAACGTCAGCGGCCATATCGGGCGTCTCGAGAAAGAGCTCGGCGTGGTGTTGGTCGACCGCCAGCGCGGCGGCCTCACCGACGAAGGCCTCGCTGTAGTGGAACGAGCACGCAGAGAGTTGCATGAACTCGAAGATATTGCCGCCGACATGGCATCGCGCGGTACCGAGGTGGCCGGCGACGCCCGCTTC
>JANOKQ010000957.1:0-2495 GCA_031419375.1 Acidimicrobiaceae bacterium | reverse complement strand
GCCGCCACCGGTGACACGGCACCGTTGTTCGCCGATAGTGACCGGGCCTGGGTCGAGCTGGTGCCGGGCAGCCCCGACGTGCTCGGTGACGGTCGGCTCGTCGTCGCCGCCGACCGCGGCGGCCGACGGTGCATCCTCGTCGACGGCACCCCAATCACGCCCGATGATGTGCAGGTGCGGGCGATCGTCCACGTCGGCGACGGAGAGATCACGTTTCTCGGCAACCCGCTCGACGATGCGACCGTGCAGCACGTGTACCACTGGGACGGCATCACGGTCAGCAGCCGCACCACCGTCGCCGGTGTGCACACCGTGTCCAACGGGCTGCCGACGCTGATCCGCACGACGAGTTTGCTGCTGCCGGGGAGCACGACCGCAGCGCCGGGCCGCGTACCGATCGTGTCGCACGCGGAGCGGCCGCTTGTTCGCCCGAACGTGACGCTGCACACGCTCGGCGAGCGCTCGCTCGCCACCGCCGTGCTGTTCCCGACGGGTCACGACGGGTCGACGTTGCCGGTGCTCCTCGACGCGTACGGCGGCCCGCACGCGCAACGAGTCGTTCAGTCGCACAATGCGTTCTTGAGCTCGCAGTGGTTCGCCGATCAGGGATTCGCGGTCGTTGTCGCCGACGGACGCGGGACGCCGGGCCGCGGCTCGGAATGGGAACGCAGCGTGCATCTCGACCTGGCCACCGTCGTGCTCGACGATCAGATCGACGCGCTCCACGAGGCCGCTGCGCTGCACCCGGAGCTCGACCTCGACCGGGTTGCGATCCGTGGGTGGAGCTTTGGCGGGTACTTGGCTGCGCTCGCGGTGCTACGCCGACCGGATGTGTTCCACGCGGCGATCGCCGGTGCCCCCGTGACCGAGTGGCGGCTGTACGACACGCACTACACCGAGCGCTACCTCGGCGACCCCACCGTCGACGCCACCCCGTACGCGCGATCCAGCCTACTCCCCCTCGCCCACGACCTCGCCCGACCGCTGCTGCTCGTCCACGGTCTGGCCGACGACAACGTCGTCGCCGCACACAGCATCCAGCTCTCGTCGGCGCTACTCGCTGCGGGGAAACCGCACGAGTTCCTCGCCCTTGCCGGCGTGTCGCACATGACCCCGCAGGAAGTGGTGGCCGAGAACCTGCTTCTGCACCAACTCGACTTCCTGCGCCGCTCGTTGGCGACTGATTCTGCCAACGCGAGCGGCAGCTCAACGCGGCGCTGACGCGACAGCGAAGCGGTCGCGTCCGGCAAGGTCGGCCTCGATCGACACATCGGCCCAGCCGTGGCCGCGCAGCAGTTGCGCGACCTGCGCACCCTGACGGTGACCGATCTCGACCAGCAACCATCCCCCCGGGGCGAGCCAGTCCACGCCGTGGGCAGCAAACACACGAATGGCGTCGAGGCCGTCGTCGCCGGAGAACAGCGCACCGGGCGGCTCCCACGTGCCAACCGACGCCTCCACCTCGGGGTCGTCGTCGGCGATGTACGGCGGGTTGGCCACGATGAGGTCGATGCGGCCGCGCAAATCCGATGGCAGCGCGTCGAACCACGACCCAAGTGCGAACCGCGCGTTTACCGCCTTGCGCCCGACGCCAGCGGCATTGGCACGCGCCACATCAAGGGCATCAGCCGACACGTCGGTGCACCACACCGTCGGCCCGGCCAGCGAACCAGCGAACGAACTGGCGAGGGGTAGTTCGGCGACAAGCGACAACCCGATCGCCCCACTTCCGGTACCAAGATCCACGCACACCAGCTCGGGCCACCGTTGCGATGAACGCGCTCGCTGCAGCGCGAGGTCGACGAGCTGCTCGGTCTCCGGACGGGGGATCAACACCCGTCGATCGACCATCAGATCGAGATGACGAAAGGACCAGTGGCCGAGCACGTACTGCACCGGTTCACCAGCGCCAACACGAGCGGCCATCGCATCGAGGTGGTGCACCATCGACTCGGTCGCCGGCCGATCGAGCTCGGCGAGGAACTCGCCACCCTCCAGCCCGCATGCCTCCTCGCACAGCCAGCGGGCGACGTTGCGTGCCCCAACATGCGCTTCGGTTTCGACCCACAACTGCCGCCACGAGACGGTGCCCGGTTCAGTCACCGTCGCTCATCTGGCGCGCCCGCTCGTCGGCCAGGAGCGCCTCGACCACATCGGTGAGGTCGCCACCGAGGACGTCGGCGAGGCGGTAGATCGTGAACCCGATGCGGTGATCGGTGAGCCGGTTCTCTTTGAAGTTGTAGGTGCGGATCTTCTCGCCACGGCCTCCCCCGCCGAGTTGCGCACGCCGCTCGACCGAGGCTGCAACGTCGTGTTCGTCCTTGGCCAACTGCACCAGGCGGGCACGCAGCACCTGCAGGGCGCGAGCGCGGTTCTGGATCTGGCTGCGCTCGTCCTGCATCGTCACCACGACACCGGTTGGCCGGTGGGTGATCCGTACCGCAGAGTCGGTGGTGTTCACGCTCTGCCCGCCGGCGCCGCTGCTGCGGTACACG
>JANOKQ010000956.1:0-11161 GCA_031419375.1 Acidimicrobiaceae bacterium | reverse complement strand
AGCGCGGCGACCGGTGCGGCACGGGTGCGCATGGGTGCCGAGACCCACCGGTCCGTACCGCACAACAACTACGAGGCCGCTGATGGCCGCTGGGTCACCATTGCCTGCACCAATGATCGGATGTACGACCGCCTGGTCCTGGCTTCGGCGCACCCCGCACTGACCGACCACCGTTTCACCACCAACGCATCGCGCATCACCCATCGCCCGGCGGTCAACGCGGCCGTGGCGGGGTGGGTGGCGGCCCACCCGGCAGCGGAGATCGTTGCCACGTGCGATAGGTCAGGGGTACCGAGCGCGGTGGTGAGCACGGTTGCTGAGTACATGGTGCATCCGCAGGTGCTGGCGCGCGAATCGCTGGTTCGGGTGTTCGACGAGCGTTTCGGCGAACTGCTCGTGCCCGGGACCGTGCCGCGACTGGTCGACACACCTGGCTCGATCGAACGACTTGGCGCACGCCTCGGAGAACGCAGGGTCGCCGACATCGTTCGCTCATGGAGCCAAACCGGAGGGGATGCGCATGTGGCAGTTGACATCTGAGCAGGAGGCGCTGCAGCAGCGCGCCCGCGAATTGGCCCGCGAGGTGATCGCCCCGCGGGCCGCCGAGGTGGACGCCACCGAGCAGTACCCGTGGGACAACGTTGCTGCGTTGCGCGAGGCCGGGTTCACCGGGATGACGGTGCCGGGCGAGCTCGGTGGTCCCGGCCACAGCCTGCTCGACGCCGTGATCGTCGTCGAGGAGATGGCCAAGGTGTGCGGGGTGACCGGACGAATTGCCGTCGAGGCCAACATGGGCGCGCTGTCGGCAGTGCTCGCCTACGGCACCGAGGCCCAGCGCAAGCTCGCGGCCGCGTACGTGCTGGGCGGAGACAAGCCGGCGATCTGCATCACCGAACCCGACGCCGGCTCAGCAGCCTCCGACATGACGTCGCGCGCCGACCGCCGCGGCAACACTTACGTGCTCAACGGGATGAAGCACTGGATCACCGGCGGCGGCGTCTCCAAGCTGCACCTGATCTTCGCCCGCGTGCACGACGAGGACGGGGTGGCGCTCGGCATCGGGGGCTTCCTCGCCGTGCGCGACGAAACCCCGGGGCTGCGCATCGGAACCCGTGAGCCGACGATGGGTTTGCGCGGCCTACCTGAAACGCAGGTGATCTTCGAGGACATGGTGGTCGACGCGGAGATGGCGTTGATTCCGCCATCGGGTTTTCGCCACGGCTTCGGTGATCTGATGAACGCGTACAACACCCAGCGCGTCGGGGCCGGAACCGTTGCGCTCGGAATTGCCGCCGGGGCATATGAACTGGCGCTCGAGTTCGCCAAACGGCGCCGGCAGTTCGGTCGCCCGATCGCCGAGTTCCAAGGTTTGCAGTGGATGCTCGCCGACATGAGTACCAAGCTGGAGGCGGCGCGCAACCTCACCTACCGCGCCGCGTGCTCGCACGGCCAGGGCAGCCCATTCCCCGACCCGACATTGGCCGCGCAGGCCAAGTTGTTCACCGCCGAGACATCGATCGGTGTCGTCAGCGACGCGCTCCAGGTGTTCGGTGCCGCCGGATACTCACGCAACAACCCGTTGGAGCGGATGTATCGCGACGTGCGGATGTTCACCATCGGCGGGGGCACCGCGCAGATCCTGCGCACCGTCATCGCCTCTCGAATCCTCGACCAGCGCCTCCCCCAACACGCGCCCGCCGACGGGTCAACCCCCTAACCCCCCAACCCCGAGCGCCCCCAGCCCAAACACCATCCGAGTCCACGCGGGTCGTCCGAGTCCACGGCGTCTATCCGAGTCCACGGCGTCTATCCGAGCGTTGAGCGCCCACCCGTGTGCGCGCTCGGCACTCGGACGGACGCTCGCTATTGGTGACTCACCGAGGCGTCACTCGATCGTGGTGTGGCGGAGGTGTTCGGCGGTGACGTCGAGCAGGAGCCGGACGTGGGCGTCGGTGAGCGAGTAGTAGATCATTCGTCCGTCGCGGCGGGTGCGGACGATGCCGGCCATGCGCAGTAGCCGGAGCGCATGCGACACCGACGTCTCGGGCGAGTCGACCACGGCGGCGAGGTCGCAGACGCACATCTCCCCAGCCTCGACGAGTGCGTACAGCAGCCGCACCCTGGTCGGTTCGCCGACCAGCCGGAACAGTTCGGTGATGCGCTCCACGTCCGTGTCGGGGATGGCCCGCGCTTTCGCGGCAGCGACCTTGGCCGCATCGACCGAGCGAACCGCACACTCGTCTGGTTCGGTCGCGGCGCTGACCGAGACGCCGGTGGATGCCTGAACGCGTGTGGTTTCGGCGCGGGCGGCCATCAGCTCTTGCTCCGATGCGACGGGCGCGTGAGCAGCCGCAGGCCGTTGGCGATGACCACGAGGCTGGCGCCCATGTCGGCCAACACCGCGAGCCACAGCGACGCGCTGCCGGTCATGGTCAGCACGAAGAACACCACCTTCACGCCGAGAGCCACGGCGATGTTCTGCCACAGCACGTGCGATGTGTGCGCAGAGATGCGGATCAGCTCGGCCAGCTTGCGCGGGTCGTCATCCATCAGGGCGACGTCGGCGGTCTCGATCGCGGTGTCGGTTCCGGCTGCGCCCATGGCGATACCGATGTTTGCCTTGGCCAGAGCGGGAGCGTCGTTGACCCCGTCGCCGATCATCGCCACCGGCCCGTTCGCGGCAAGCTCGCCAACGATGCGCAACTTGTCGTCGGGCAGCAGGTCGCCGCGGGCGTCGGTGATGCCGACCTGTCTGGCGACGGCCTGAGCGGTACGCGTGTTGTCACCGGTCAGCATCACCAACGTCACCCCGAGCGCATGCAGTTCGGAGACGGCCTGGGCCGACTCCGGGCGAATCGTGTCGGCGACCGCGAGGATCGCCAGTGCGCGATCGCGTTGCATCAGCACGATCGCCGTCTTCGCGTCGGTTTCGAAGCCTTCGAGGATTGCCTCGATCTCCCCGCTGCAGATGCCGGTTTCCTCGGCCAGGTGGTGATTGCCGACGAGGTAGGTGATGCCGTCGATGGTTCCCGTTGCCCCGCGTCCGGGGATGGCCTCGAAGTCGGTCACGGTGTCAAGTGGGCCGTCGTACGCACTGACGATCGCGTGGGCAACCGGGTGCTCGGACAGCGCATCGACCGATGCCGCGATCCGGAGTGCGGCGGCCTCGGTGATGTCGGCAAGTACCCGCAGGTCGGTCAAGGTCGGCTTGCCGTGGGTCAGTGTTCCCGTCTTGTCGAGGGCGATGGTCGTCAGCTTTCGTGCACCTTCGAGGTGCACGCCGCCCTTGATGAGGATGCCGCGCCGCGCTGCCCCGCCGAGCGCGGACACCACGGTCACTGGCGTGGAGATCACCAGAGCGCACGGGCATGCCAGCACCAGCAGCACGAGTGCGCGGTACAACCAGTCGCGCAGCGAGCCGTGCCCGGTGAGCGGCGGCAAGGTCGCCACGGCGATCGCCATCGCGAACACGACGGGCGTGTACACCGACGCGAACTTGTCGACGAAGCGCTGCGCGGGGGCACGCTCGCCCTGGGCCTGCTGGATCGAGGCGGCGATCCGGTCGAGCGTGCCGGTCCCCTTGGCGGCGGTGACCTCCACGTCGAGGGTGCCGCGTTCATTGACCGTGCCGGCGAACACCTGGTCGCCGGGGGCTTTCACCACCGGCACGCTTTCGCCCGTGATCGGCGCCTGGTTGATGCTCGAGGTGCCGGCAACCACCGTGCCGTCGAGGGGGACCCGTTCACCGGGCCGGATCACCACGATCGCTCCGAGCGCCACGTCGCCGGCAGACATCTCGACCGGCACACCCTGCGCGTTTCGCACGTGCGCCGTCTCGGGGGCCAACTCGACCAGTGCGCGAATCGCGTTGCGGGCCCGTTCCAGGCTTAGCGCCTCGATCAGTTCCGCGACGCCGAACAACCAGATGACCACGGCGGCCTCCGGCCACTGGCCGATGACCATCGCCCCGATCGCGGCGACCGACATCAGCAGGTTCATGGTCAGCCGCCGTGCCTTCAGGGCTTGGAATCCCTTGCGAAGCGTCTCCCGTCCGCCCAGTGCGATCGCCGCCAATGCCATGGCAATCACCACGGCCGAGCTCTCGTCGAGCCCGGCGATGACCAGCACCTCCGATCCAATCGCCAACGCACCAGCGGCGACCGCGGTCACGATCACCGAGCGCGGTAGCCGCGCCCGGCCGCTGTTGTGCGCCCCATCGGCGCCGGCGACCGGAGTGATCAGCCGCGGTCGCATGCCGGCCTGACGGATTGCCGACTCGAGTGGTGCCGACGAATCGAACGAGTGCTGCACCGTCACCCGCCGACCGACCAGATCGAACTGCAAGCTCGACACTTCGGCGAGCTGACCGAGGGCTTCGCGCAACTCGTTCTCCTCGGTCGCGCAGTCCAACTCCTCGACACGAAAAACCGACGTTGCAGAACTGAGCACAGGCACCGCCATGACCATACCATCATCTGAACACCTATTCAGATGTCATGCCACGGTCGGTTGGGCATGCGGCCAGCGGTCGGCGCTACCCCGGTGGAGCGCCCGGTTGTCGAGAAATGCACGGTGGCGGTGTGAAAGTCGACAACCGACTGCTCCGCACCGCCCGGACCGGGCTGGGCCTGCAGTTGGCCCGCGGACGACTGAACCGTGCGGCCGCCACGGTGCTGGTGCTCGGCGCTCTGGTGGTGCTGGCCATCGGTGGCGCGTCGATCGCACTGATCAAGCGGCGGCGATGACGCGCCGGCTGATTGCCGCAGTTGCGGTGGCGATGGTCTGCGGGCTTGCGGCGGCTGCCCCGGCGAGCGCGCACGCATCGCTCGCCACCAGCAACCCGGCCGCAGGGGCGGTGCTCGTCGTCGCACCCGAGCGTGTCGAGCTCACCTTCACCGAGGGTGTCGACGTCGTGCCGAACAGCATCCGTGTGGTGGCCGATGACGGCACCGAGATCGCCGTCGGCGAAGCAGGGCAGGCGCTCGGCGACGAATCGCTGACTGCGGAGCTGCCCGACCTCGCGGACGGGACCTACGTCGTTGCCTGGAAGGCCGTCTCGGCCGATTCGCATCCAGTGAATGGTGCGTTCACGTTCTCGATCGGCACGGAGACCGAGACCACACCCGGCCTGGTCGAGGGGATCGTCGACGATCAGTCGGCCGGCACAGGGCCGCAGTTGTGGCTCGGTCTCGGCAGGTGGTTGAGCTTCGCCGGTTTCGCCGTGCTCATCGGCGGTCTGGTGACTCTGCTGGCCTGCGTTCCCGAGCTGTTGCCCGGGGTGCGGGCACGCAACGTGCTGATTGCCGCCGCAGCGGGCGGTGTCGGCGGAACGCTCATCATGATCGGCGCGCAGGCCGCACTGACCGCCGGCGGCGCGTGGTCGGCGAGCGCGTGGCGCACCGTGTTCGACAGCGTTGCGGGGCGGTGGTGGTTCGCCCGGCTGCCGGCGTTGATCGCGGGGCTGGCGCTCGTCGGTTGGCGGCGGCACTCGGCGAGCGTGTGGTGGCGCGCGGTCGTAGTGATCGGAGCAGTCGGTACGTTCGCGATCGTTGCTGCTGGTGGCCACTCGGCCTCCGGGCGGGCCCGCGTTGCGGGGTTCGCTGCCACCCTGGGTCACCTTGGGGCGATGTCGGTGTGGATCGGTGGCCTCGTGGTGATGGCCGTCGTGGTACGCGGCCGGCTGTTGCCAGTTGCGGCGCGGTTCTCGACGTTGGCGCTTGCCTCGGCCGTCGTCCTCGCCGCAACGGGAGCAGTGAACGCGTGGCGTCAGCTCGGTTCGCTGGCCGGCTTCACCGACAGCACCTATGGCCGGTGGCTGCTCGTGAAGCTGGCGGTGGTCGTGGTGGTGATCTCGATGGCCGCCGTGAACAGGTGGCTCGTTCGTTCCGCAGACCCCGACACAGGCACCGGGGACCCCGGCATCGAAGCGTCTGGAGGTGCTGCGTCTGGTGACGGCGCGCACAGGGCGGACTCGGCGCTGCGGCGCATTGTGGTCGTCGAGGCGATGGGCATCGCGCTGGTGCTTGCCGCGACGGCTGGGCTCGTCAATGCCACGCCGCCTCGGGCGGTCCCCGTCGTCGCCGCATCCGCCAGCGTGGTGGTCAACGACCGCCTTGCCCAGATCGTCCTCGATCCCGCAGTCACCGGGGGGACCACGATGCACGTGTACATCTCCAGCATCAGGGGTCAACTCGATCAGGCCGACGAGATCACGGTGGAGGCGAGCCTGCCGGCGCAACAGCTCGGACCGCTGCAGATCCCCGCCCAGGCCGCCGGGCCCGGCCACGTCACCACGAACTCGGCCAACCTCCCGGTTGCGGGGCTGTGGACGTTCACGATCACGGCCCGGTACGGCGATTTCGATCAGGTCGTGTTCACCGTCGAGCTCGCAGTCGGATGAACCGCCTGGCTCGACTCGCCGGCGCGTTCGTCGCCGCGCTCGTATTGGTCCCGGTCCCGGTCGTATCCGCGCATGGCGGAATGGACACCGAGGTCACATCGAACTACCGGACGCTGCTGACCGGCGTGCCGGATGTGGATGGCCTCAACGCAGAGATCGTCGACATCTCAGGTACCATCCGCCTCACCTGGAACGGCCGCGGAACCCTTGTGGTGTACGGGTACGAGGACGAACCGTACCTGCGCATCAGCGAGCGAGGGGTGGAGCGCAACACCCGCTCGCCGGCCAGCTACCTCAACGAGGATCGGTATGCGAGCGTCGAGAAGCCCGCCACCGCCGACGCTGACGCTGCACCGGAATGGAAGCTGATCAGCGACAACCCAAGCTTCCAGTGGCACGACCACCGCAACCACTGGATGAGCACCGTCCCGCCCGCCCGGGTCGTGGCCGACTCCGACCGGTCTCACGTCATCTTCGAGCGCTGGGAGATCCCGATCGAGATCGACGGGCGCCGCGACAGCATCAGTGGCGAGCTCGCCTGGGTGCCGCCGCCGTCGGCTGGATGGTGGTACACCGTCGCCGGCCTCGTTGCGCTTGCCGCAGCAGCGGTGCTGTTCAGCCGCTTGTGGCGGCCGGGTGCCGCACTGATCGCATCGCTCGGGGCTGCCACCTTCGCGGCCGACACGCTCGGGTACGTTGTTGCATCGCCCGCCAGCTTGTCCAGTCGCCTACCCGTCCTGCTCCCGCCGATGGTCGCCGTCGCCATCGCGGCCAGGTTGTGGATTCACGTCAGGCGACGCACCGATGATCCGACGCTGGCGATGATGGCGAGCGGGCTCGTGCTCGCCCTCCTCGGCGGTTTCGATCGCGTCGACGTGTTGTCCAACAGCCAGATCTTCGCCTCCGGCCCGGCATGGTTCCCGCGTGCTGCGGTCGCCGTGTGCCTCGGCACCGGTGCGGCCCTCGCAGCCCGATTCGCCGCGTTCCTCATCCCCCTGGCCGTGCGCCCAACCCGGCCACATGCCGTCAATTCCAACGAACAGGTACCAACATGATCACCACGATTCTTCCCCATCGTCGCGGGCATCGTCGTCGCGGCGCCATCCTCGCTATCGGTCTGGTTCTCGTGGCGACGAGTTGCGGAGGCGACGACTCTGTGCCGGAAGCCGTCGCCAGCGACGCCGTGTCAGACGCGGGCGACCTGCCTGGCACCACGTTCGAGATCGAATCCAGCACCCACGTCGACGGGCCGGTCGAGTACCCCCAGACCCCACCCGTCGGTGGCGATCACAGTCCGGAGTGGCAGAACTGCGGCGTGTACGCCGAGCCGCTGGCCAACGAGCCGGCGGTGCACGCGCTCGAACACGGTGCCGTGTGGATCACGTACGACGCGGCGCTCGATCCTGTCGAGGTCGACACGCTGGCCGGCTACGCGGCGAATCAGACACATGTACTGGTGTCGCCGTTCGAGGGGCTTCCCGCTCCGATCGTCACCAGCGCGTGGGGTGTCCAGCAGGAGTTCAACTCCGCAACCGATCCCGGAATCGCTGTGTTCATCCAGGCCTACCAACTCGGCGCGCAGTCGCCTGAGCCCGGCGCGCCCTGCTCGAACGGAGTCGGCGAACCTTCGTGACGCGACGGTCTGGGTGGTTCGCCCTCGTCGCCCTCGTCGCTGGAGCGTGCGGGTTCGCAATCGGAGCGCTCATCGTTGATGACAGCGACGCCGGTCCCAGCGTCGGATCGGGCACGCCGGCCGAGACGTCCGCCGCGGCCGGATTCGCGCGCGACATGGCGGTGCATCACGCACAGGGTGTGGAGATGGCCGACACGATTCGGACCAGGACGACGGACCCGGCGATCATCACGCTGGCGACCGACATCGTGCTCACCCAGGAGAACCAGATCGGACGCTTCTACGGCTGGTTGGAACAGTGGGGGCTGCCGCCAACAACTGCCACGCCGATGGTGTGGATGGGAACCGAGCACGAGGGCCTGTCGATGTCGATGCCCGGCATGGCAACCCGCGCCGAGGTACGCGCGCTCGATGAACTTCCGGTCGAAGAGGCCGAGGTGGCGTTCTTGCGGTTGATGATCCGCCACCACCTCGGTGCGTTGGACATGGCTGATGCGGTCGTCGACCTGACCGACCGGCCCGAGGTTCTACGCGCCGCGGAAGCCGTACGGGCATCACAATCCGTCGAGATCGATTCGATGAACACACTGCTCGAGCAACGCGGCGTGACCGTCAGTTCTTGATCCGGCCCGCCTCGTAGGCCCACATCGCGATCTCGACGCGGTTGCGGGCACCGAGCTTGGTCATCAGGCTGGCGAGGTGCGTCTTCGCGGTGCTGAGGCTGATGTGTAACTCGGCGGCAATCTCGGCATTCGTCCGACCCCTCGCCACGGTGACCAGCACCTCCTCCTCGCGCTCGGTCAGCGGATCGATCGGCTCGGCGGGCGGGGTCCGCGTGTGCGTGTCGGAGAAGGTGGCGAGAAGCCGACCCGTCACGCTCGGGGCGATCAGCGCGTCACCATCGGCGGCAGCTTGGATGGCCTGGACCAAGAGCGCCGGCCCGGCGTCTTTCAGGAGGAATCCGCGGGCGCCCGCCTTGAGCGCGCCGATCACGTACTCGTCGAGGTCGAAGGTGGTGATGATGACGATGGCAATTGGATCGGCAACGTTCGGTCCAGCGAGCTGGCGGGTGGCCTCGATACCATCCATCTCGGGCATGCGGATGTCGAACAGGCACACGTCCGGGCGCAGTTGGCGAGCGAGAGCGACTGCGTCACGCCCGTTGGTGGCCTCACCGATCACCTCGATGCCCGGCTGCGCGTTGAGGATCATCGTCAACCCGGTGCGGACCAGGTGTTGATCATCGGCGACGAGCACCCGGATCGTCATGTCGAGGCACCGTTGCGCGGCAGGACGGCGGTGATGGTCCATCCGCGGTCGGGGCTCGGACCGGCTTCGAGGGTGCCGCCAAGCAGCTTGGCCCGCTCGGTCATGCCAATCAGCCCGTAGCCCGCCGAGCTCGCGCCGTTCGGCGTCGGGTCGCCGTCGTCACGAACGATCAGCCGAACGCAGCGGTCGTCGCCGGCCACCGAAACGTTGATACGGGTCGCGTGGCGGGCGTGTCGCACCGCGTTCGTGATCGACTCCTGGGCGAGCCGGTAGATCGCCGCCCCGACCGACGGCCGGAGGTCATCGAGGCCTCCCAGGAGTTGGACGTCGACGTGTGGTGAATCCCCGGCGCGGCCGGCGAGTTGCTCGATGTCGGCCACGCCGCGTTGCGGGCTGAGGTCGGGGTCCTCACCTTGGCGGAGAGCGCCGACCATGATCCGCATCTCGGTGAGCGTTCGCGAGGCCTCCGCTTCGATGACCCCGAGTGCGTTCAGCGCAGCGTCCGGGTCGGTCGCGGCAACGGTGCGCCCGGCCTGGGCCTGAATGATGATCGCCGATACGTGGTGGGCGATGGTGTCGTGCAGCTCGCGTGCCAACTGTTCGCGCTCGAGCAGCTTGATTTGATCCGTCTCGCGCAGCCGGTAGCTGGTCCGGTAGCGCATGGCCGCCCCGAGCGTCGCCGGGAAGAGCAAGAAAATGGCTGCGGCAATTGCCTCGCCGATGTTGCGGACCGTGTCGGTTCCGTTGGGAATGTGACCGAACAGCATGATCGCCAGGCCGATCGCGCATTCACGGCCGGCGCCCCAACGGAACAGCGAATAGGGCAACAGGATGAGCCACGCCGAGCTGTACAGCATCGCCGAGTGTTCGGCCCCGACCAGCGTCACGGCCTCGCTGGCAGCGTGCGCGCCGAAGACGACTGCGACTACGGCCAACGGATGCGTGCGTCGCCAGAACAACGTGAACATCGGTGCCGCACCGAGAACAAGCGCGACCGGCGGCCACCCGAGATCCGTGCGCAGGATCACTTCGAGGATCGCCGCCGGCACCAGCACACTCACGAGCACCCAGTCGCGCCACATCCGCTGCGGCGGGCTCGGAACCCGTGGCTCGGCGACCAGCTGTCGGAGCGCGGCGTTCACCATCGCCTCATCATAGAGACCACCCCGCGGCGCCGGATCGGCCGAAAGTATGGTTGGTCCTCGGCCGAAAGGTCAGCCGAGATTCGACCTATCGACCGATGTTGCTGTTGAGCGATGTCGTCATGATGCGGTCATGGCTTCGCCCGGAATGCGTCGGTCGCAGCCTTTGCCTGGACGATTCATGTGGGCTCGCCAACTCGAGGAGGAACATCAATGTCGCATGCCTTGTATCGACTGGGCCGGTTCGCCGCACGCCGCCCGTTGGCCGTGATCACCGCCTGGGTGATCGTGGCCGTGGTGGTCATCGGCGCTTCCGTAGGTTTCGGTCGGGAGCTCGAAGATGCATTCGAGGCTCCGGGTCTCGACTCGAGTGCGGCCCTCGATCTGCTCACGGCCGCCCAGTCGGATTCGGCCGGTCCGACAGCACAGGTGGTGGTGACACCGGTGGAAGGCGACGCAACGTTCTTCGACTCGCCCGAGGCTCGGGCCGCGCTGGCTGAGGTGCAGGCTGCGGTGACGAACTTGCCTCACGTGCTCGGCACCAGCGATCCGACTGGAGCGCTGGCGAGAGGTCCGGCGTACGCGGCCGAGGACGGCTCGGTGTCGCCCGATGGACGGGTTGCGCTGCTGCGCGTGCAGTACCGCGTGATCGGTGACCTGAGTGCCGATGATCTTGCCGAGCTCAAGCAGTTCGCAGTGCAGGCGCGCCGCGATCTG
>JANOKQ010000955.1:0-2472 GCA_031419375.1 Acidimicrobiaceae bacterium | reverse complement strand
GGCACGCATCGCGCGTCGGAGTGGATACCGCAGCGCGGTGGCGGCACCGGTTCGCGTCGGCGGACGCCTGTGGGGGGCGTTGCTGGCAGCGACGACCGAGGACCGGATACTCGACAGACACGCAGAAGAGCACCTGGAACGCTTCGCGGCCCTGGTCGCATTGGCCATCGCCAACGCCGAGGCACAAGCACGTCTGGCCTCGCAGGCGGCCAGCGATCCGCTGACCGGACTCGCCAACCACGGCGTGTTCTTCGAACGGCTGAATGCGGAGGCCCAGCGCGCCCGGCGCAACGGGCACCCGCTCTCGCTCGTCGTCATCGACCTGGACCACTTCAAACGCGTCAACGGTCTCCATGGTCACCTGGTCGGCAACACCGTGCTCGTCGAGACCGCCGAGCGGTTGGCGATGCTGGCGCGAGCAGAGGACACGGTCGCGCGGATCGGCGGGGAAGAGTTCGCATGGCTCCTGCCAGAATGCGACGCGCACGCAGCCTGGACAGCGGGGGAGCGTGCCCGCCGGGCCATCGCAGACGTCCCCTTCAGCGGTGTGGGCAGGATGACCTTGTCGGCCGGCGTCGCCGAGATGACGGACGGGATGAGCGTCAACGACCTCTTCCGGGCCGCAGACAGCGCCCTCTATCAGGGCAAAGCGCAGGGGCGCGACGTATGCGTCCCCTACTTCCCCGAGCACGCCCACGCAGTTTCCGTTCGTCCATCCGCGTCCGCAGCCCGACTCACCCCGAGCGTCGAGCGCCTGCTCGCTCTGGCACGCGAGCAGCTTGGGCTTCCACTGGTTGCGGTCAACCAGTTCCAGGGCGACCGGCAGGTGTGGCGATACCTCGACGGCGACGGCGGACCCTTTGGGATCACCGCCGGCGTCGAGAGCACGTTGGACGGTGGCTACTGTCAGTTGGTCGTCGATGGACGCCTGCCGCATTTGGTGCGCGACGCCCGACGCGAGCTGGTCAGCCGGGAACTCCCGATTACCCACACGGCCGGTATCGGCGCGTTTGCCGGCGTGCCCATCACCCTCCCGGGCGGAGACTTCTATGGGGTGCTCTGCGGCCTGAGTCCGCGCCCGGAACCCGAACTCGGTATGCGAGATGTACGCCTCTTGAAGATCCTTGCCGGGATGATCGGAGAGGAACTCGATCGCGACGAGCGCACCACGCAGGTCCACCGCGGCCAGCACCAACGCATTCGTCGGGTGCTCAACGGGGAGGGCCTCCAGATCGTCTTTCAGCCCATCGTCGATCTCATTAGCGGCCGGGTGGTCGCCGCGGAGGCACTGAGCCGCTTCTCCGATAAGCCGCGTCGGTCCCCGGACGTCTGGTTTGCGGAGGCCGCAGCCGTCGAGCTGGGCGTGGAACTCGAGTTGGTGGCCGTCCGTGCTGCGATCGCCCGCATCGATGATCTTCCGGCGCATGCGCGCCTGTCGTTCAACGTCTCCCCGAGCACGGCGTGCTCACCGGCGCTGCTCGACGCGTTGGCGGGAGCCCCCGCCGAGCGGCTGGCGATCGAGCTCACCGAACACGCTCCCATCGACGACGCGGACACGCTCGACGCCGCGCTCGCAGACCTGAGGGCACGAGGCGTGCAGCTCATGCTCGACGATGCGGGCGCAGGGTTCTCGAGCCTCAAGCGCATCGTGGGTCTGCATCCGGATGTCATCAAGCTCGACCTGGCGTTGACGCGCGACATCGACATCGACCCGGTGCGCCGCGCCCTTGCGGCGTCGCTCGTCGCGTTCGCTCGCGAGACCGACGTCACGATCATCGCGGAAGGCATCGAGACGCAGTCGGAACTCGATGCGCTCTGCACGCTCGGGGTCACACACGGGCAGGGGTACTTCTTGGCCCGTCCCGAACCGGGACTCGTGCCCGGCCGAGTCGTCCTGGGCGAACCCATGGCGCTGATCGCCACGTAGGGTCCGCCTCTGCCCCGCGTTGGCACGGCGACGCATTCGCCGGGCACCACCTCCTACGGACCGGGAGCCGCACCACCCAGTGCTGCGAGCGCTTGAGCGAACTGGGTTGATGCGGTTTTCGTCGCCGCCGCATTGCCTACGGCCGCCGCGTCGCGGACGCGATTCATCGCCTCGACCGTAACCGCGAATCCCGCTGCGCTGCGTGTGCGTTGCTCGTCGAGACGACGATCTGCCAATCTCTCCGCGGTCAGCCGCTGACCCGCCAGTTGCGCTCGCTCGAGCGGTGGGTCGAGTTTCGACACAAGTGCCTTGAGACGCTCCGGCGTTGCTGGTGTCCCCACCTCACCGAGGGCTTGTACGAACCCGCGAACCGCGGCGGCGGCGGCGGCGGTGTCAGCCAGATAGCGATCCGACCCGACCGACGCGCCGTCGGTCGCCGTCGTCGTCGGGGGCGGCGTGGAGTTGCCGCAGCCGCTCACAACCGACAACGACATCACCAACGCGAATGTGACAACGCAGCGCACGACGGCCACCCTAACGGGCGG
>JANOKQ010000954.1:0-8491 GCA_031419375.1 Acidimicrobiaceae bacterium | reverse complement strand
GATCGTCGAGGTCGGCGCGCTGACCAACGTGACCGCGATCCCGTGCTACGACGAGGCCACCCGGCTGCATCGGGCTCGGGCAGACAACGCAGTCGCTCTGGTGTGCATCGGTGCCGACAACGATCCGGTCGCTCGCCGTGGACACGTGCTCGCCGCGGCGATGCTGACAGGCCTCGCCGAGGCGGTTCGCGACCTCTCCGCCGAGCATGCCAAGACCCGGATGCAGTTCGATCGCCCGATCGGGGCCAATCAGGCGATCAAGCATCCATGCGCCGACATGGCGGTGCGCGCCCAGCTGTCGCTGGCCCAGACGCTGTTCGCAGCGGTGGCCGCTGACGAGGGCCGCCCGGACGCCGAACTGCACGCACTGAGCGCGCACGTGGTATCCGCCGAAGCGGCGCAGCTCGGATCGGCGGCGACCGTGCAGGTGATGGGCGGTATGGGGTTCACGTTCGAACACGATGCCCACCTGTTCGCCAAGCGTTCGTTCGTGCTCAGCCAGTTCTTCGGTGGAACCAACGCGCTGCTCGGGCGCCTGCTCGAGCTGCCCGAAGCGATCTGATCCGCTGGAAATGACCCAAAGGAGCACCATGGCCGTCGAACTCGAACGCAACCTGCTGGGAGCGCGAACCGAGGCGCACCAGAAAGTCGAGATCTACTCGGGTGTCGCCAGGCTGGCGCGGACCGTGTGGGGCAGCGAGGTCCGCATCGCCGGTACTCGGCCACGGGTTGCGGTGATGATCTGTCACCCCACGGCGAACTTCCTCGGCCATTATGCGCTGGCCGGCCTGGCCGAGCGCGGGTTCGGGGCGGTCGGGTTCACCACTCGCTACGTGGGCAACGACACCTCGCTGATCATGGAGAACTGCCTCCTCGACATGGGCACGATGGTCGAGCACCTGTACGCCAGCGGGTACGAGCGGGTGGTGCTGATCGGCAACTCCGGCGGTGCCTCGATCGTGCCGTACTACCAGGCTCAGGCCCGACGCCCCACCGTCACTGAGCCGCCGGGGGGCGGGCCAGATCTCACGACCGCTGGCCTGCGCCCGGTCGATGCACTGGTGATGCTCAACGCCCATCCTTCGCGGGCGCGGCTGAACATCGAGTGGCTCGACCCGGCCGTGGTCGACGAGGCAGACCCGTTCGAACGTGACCCGTCGCTCGACATGTACCACCCCGACAATGCTGCGCCGTACTCTGGGGAGTTCATCGCCCGCTACCGCGCCGCGCAGTTGGCCCGCAACAGGCGCATCTCGGCCTGGGCTGCGGCGAAACTGGAGGAGATCACCACGCTGGGACACCATCCGGCGGGTCTCGACGATCTCGCGTTCGTGGTGCATGGCACCGCGGCCGATCTTCGCTTCTTCGACGCAGCCATCGACCCGAGCGACCGCGAGATCGGCGTCACGCTGTGGGGACCGCCGGCAATTGCCAATCTGATGCCGGCCGGGATCAGCCGGGTCACCACCTTGCGGGCCTGGCTCAACCAATGGTCGATCGATCACACCAATGCCGATTCGCTGCGATGGCTACCCGAGATCGATGTGCCGATCCTGATCGAGCTCGGCACCGCCGACCCGACCGTTCTCCCGGCGATGGCCCAGCAGATGTACGCCGCGGCAACCGCTTCCCCACATCGCGACTTGCACTACATCACCGGTGCCACGCACTACTTCGAGAACCAGCCCGAACTGCTCACCGAGGCGCTCGACGTGATGGCCACATGGATCAACGAACACCTCGACACGGGAGGCAACTGAATGGCACGCAAGGTCGCGATCGCCGGGGTAGCACTGGCGGGGACGGGAAAGGACAACACCTCCACGCCGTTCGAGCTGATCGCCCAGTCGAGCCGGATGGCATTGGCCGACGCCGGATTGACGAAGGCCGACATCGACGGGGTCGGCTCGACCGGGCTCGGCACGCTCGCGCCGATCGACGTGTGCGAGTACATGGGCATCCAACCGCGCTGGATCGATTCGACGGCGGTCGGAGGTGCTGCGTGGGAGGTCATGGCCGCGCACGCTGCCGACGCGATCGCCCAGGGTCACGCCGACGTGGTGCTGCTCACCTATGGCTCGACGGCACGCTCCGATCTGCGCCGCAAGCTGCGCACCGCCTCGCTCGACTGGGGGTCGCGGGGGCCGCTGCAGTGGGAGGTGCCATACGGCCACACGCTCATCGCCAAGTACGCGATGGCGGCCCGTCGACACATGCACGAGTACGGGACCACGCTTGATCAGATGGCCCAGATCGCGGTGTCGGCCCGGGCTAATGCCGCGGCCAATCCCGAGGCGATGTTCCGCGATCCAATCACCATCGACGAGGTGCTCGCCGGGCCGATGATCGCCGATCCGTTCACCAAACTGCAGTGCTGCATCCGCTCTGATGGCGGTGCCGCAGTGGTCCTCGTGGCCGAGGACCGCGTGCCCGATTTGGCGACAAAACCCGTGTGGGTTCTGGGAACCGGCGAGCACGGTTCGCATGTGTCGATGAGCCAGTGGCCCGACTTCACCGCGGGCCCGGCGGCGGTGGCCGGCAAGCTCGCCTTCGAACGCGCCGGGGTGCGGCCCGCCGAGATCGACGTCGCCGAGTTGTACGACGCGTTCACGTACATGCTGTTGATCACGCTGGAAGACCTCGGATTCTGCGCGAAGGGCGAGGGGGGCGCGTTCGTCGAGGACGGTCGGCTCGAGTTGGGTGGCGAGTTCCCCACCAACACCGATGGCGGTGGACTCTCGGCATGCCATCCGGGTCAGCGTGGGCTGTTCCTACTCGTGGAGGCCGTACGCCAGCTGCGCGGCGAGTGCGGGCCCCGCCAGGTTGCTGATGCCAAGCTTGCCTGCGTGAGCGGTACCGGGGGATGGTTCTGCTCGAACGGCACCATGATCCTGGGCGTCTGAGCGGTGGCCGGCCCGCTCGCCGTCGAGGGCGAGTTCGAAACGATCGATCAGCTGATGTTCGCTGCAGCGCGCCAAATCGGCGATCGTGAGGCGTACGTCGAAGTGGCGACCGGGCAACGGCTCGCGTTCGCCGAATGGGTCGATGCTGCATCTCGCGTTGCTGCTCACCTGCGCGACGTCGGCGTTGGCCGTGGCGATGTTGTTGCAATCGCCATGGCACCGTCGATCGACTTCGCAATCGGCTGTGCTGGCGCGCTGCTGGCCGGTGCGGTGGCGACGGGGATCAACACCCGCCTCGGACCGCGTGAGATCGCTGGGATCTTCGCCCGCTGCGCGCCCAAGTTGGTGATTCGCGACGAATCGTTCGTGGTGCCCGATTCGACCGGCGGTATCTCGCCACCGAAGGTCATCGAGCGCAGCGAACTGGTCGGCCTGGCCGAAAGTCACGCACCGCTGGGCGACAGAGATGGTACGTCTTCGGCTGATGACCCAGCGGTGATCATTTGGACGAGCGGTACCACCGGCATACCCAAGGGCGCATGGTTCGACCACCGCAACCTTGCCGCCGCGGTGCAGACCGCTGGCGAGATGTCTCGGGCGTTCGACCGCCGCCTCAGCGGCATCCCGATGGCGCATGCCGGGTACATGGCCAAGATCTGGGAACAGTTTGCGCTCGGTCTCACGCTCGTGCTCACGCCCACGCCGTGGAGCGCAGCGGTGATGCTCGACGTGCTCGTCGACGAGCGGATCACCGTTGGTGCCGGCGTGCCGACGCAATGGGCGAAGCTGCTCGAACTGCCGGCAACGGAGCACGCCGACCTGTCCGCGCTACGGCTGTGCCTCGCCGCGACGGCTCCGGCCGCGCCAGAGCTGATCGAACGGATGACGACCGTGCTCGGTGCTCCGGTGGTGGTGCGCTACGCAATGACCGAGTCGCCGTCGATCTCGGGCACGACACCGGATGATCTGCCGGAGGTGCAGTTCCGTACCGTTGGTCGGCCCCAGAATGGTGTGCAGATCCGGCTTGTCGACGAATCGGGCGGAGTCGACGACTTGGGTGGAACGGTTCCCCAGGGTGCGGTCGGGCGGGTGCAGGTGACCGGGCCGTGCGTGATGCGCGGCTACTGGCGTGATCCGGACCAGACTGCCGCGGCGATCGATGCCGACGGATGGCTGTCGAGCGGCGATCTCGGCCGCCTCGACGACGACGGCAACCTGATCCTCGTTGGCCGGGCCGGCGACATGTACATCCGCGGTGGCTACAACGTGTACCCGCTGGAGGTGGAGAACGTTGTGGCCGAGAACCCTGGCGTTGCGACGGTGGCGGTGATCGGTGTGCCGGCACCCGTGATCGGCGAGATCGGTGTCGCCTACGTCGTCGCCGAGCGCGGCGGGCCGCAGGACCACCTGCTGTCGCTCGGCGAGATGCGCTCGTGGGTCCGCAAGTACCTCGCGGACTACAAGGCCCCCGATGAGCTGGTGATCGTCGAGGCGCTTCCGCTGACGCCGATGGGCAAGGTCGACAAGGTGGCTCTGCGCGTCGACTGGGACAGGCGCGGTACCAACTGACTCAGGCCGACTCAGGCTGACTCAGGCTGACTTAGCTAAATCACCGCGTTGGCAGCCTCGCTCATGACTCCGGGCGTCGGCTTTCGCCGGCGTGGAGCTACCGGTTGTCGAGAAACCCACCGCCACGGTGCATTTCTCGACACGCGGCCGCAACATTCGGGTTAGGCCGGAGCGAACACCGGTGCCGTGATTGTGTCGTCGAGGGCCCGGTAGCGCACTTCCAGGGCCATGCCGATGGTGAGTTCGGTGTCGTCGCAGTCGACCAGGTTGGTCATCACCCGCGGACCCTCGGCGAGCTCGACGACGGCAGCGATGTAGGGCAGCCGCTCAGCGAACGGCGGTAGGTCGTTCATGTGCACCGTCGACCACGTGTACAGCGTGGCCTGCCCGCTCGCTTCGATCCACGCCACGTCGTCGCTCCAACAGCTCGGGCAGAACGGCCGCGGGTAGTGGTGCACGGCACTGCACGAGTTGCACCGGCGGAGCAGGAAACGCCTGTCGGCAGCGGCATCCCAGAACGGCCGGGTGTCGTCCTCGATCGTCGGCAGGTCTGTACGTGGTCGGGGCATGGACATTGCGGTGCTCACCTCGTTGGGTCGTGGCTTGTTGTGGCGTGGCTTGTTGTGGCGTGGCTCGGCTCGAGGATGCAGCGTACGTTGCCGACCACCCCAGCAACGCGATCTCGACTGACTGGCTTCGAGGTTGACAGCAGTGTCAGATAGATTGCGCTCCAGTGCCGAGGCCGTGAGGCAATGGGGGAGCGAAATGTTGTTGCTGGATGGAAAGGTCGCCCTGGTCACCGGGGCCGGCCATGGGATCGGCAGGGCGCACGCGCTCGAGCTGGCCGGCCACGGTGCCAAGGTCGTCGTCAATGATCTCGGATCGAACGTGCAGGGCGAGGGCAGCGGACGCGACGCCGACGTCGTCGTCGATTTGATCCGTTCGCGCGGTGGCGAGGCGGTCGCCGACTACGGCGATGTCGGCGACGAGGCCGCCGCCGAGGCCATGGTCGCCCGTGGCGTCGACGAGTGGGGCAAGCTCGACATCGTGGTCAACAACGCCGGCATCGTGCGCGACCGGGCGATCTGGAACATGTCGGTCGACGAGTTCGATCTCGTGATGCGCGTCCATGTGCGCGGCAGTTGGCTCACCTCTCGCGCCGCTGCGCGACGGTGGCGCGACGCAGCGAAAGCCAACGGCGGCAGTGTGTTCGGCAGGATCATCAACACCACCTCGGGTGCCGGCCTACAGGGCAACTTCGGCCAAACCAACTACGCCACGGCAAAGGCGGCGATCGTCGGTCTGTCGCTCACCCTCAGCCTCGAGCTGGGCAGCATTGGGGTCACGGTCAACACCATCTCGCCCGGGGCGATCACTCGCCTGTCCGCCGGCGTGATGGGCGGGACGCCCCCTCGTGAAGCCGACGAATACACCGACGGCGAGTGGGATCCCCTGGCACCATCGGTGGCCTCGCCGATCGTGGCCTGGCTGGCCAGTGACCGGGCCGGGTTCGTCAGTGGGCAGACAATCCGGGCGATGCGCGAATCGCTGCAGCTGCTGAAGGGCTACAGCCCGGTCGCCGTGATCGACAACGGGGGCACGGCGTGGGACGCAACCACCGTCGGTCGTTTGATCGAGACACAGATTTTCGGCACGCGTGCCGCTGGGCTGATGCTGGGTGGATCATGACCGGGTGCCCAGTTGCCGCCGGGTACGACCCGCTCGACGCGGCGACGGTGCTCGATCCGCACACCGCGCTGCGTGCCCTGCGCGAGGAGAGCCCGGTGCTGTTCATGCCCGACCTCGGCTACTACATCGTCACCCGCTACGACGATGTCGAAGCGGTGCTGCTGGATCGCGAGTCGTGGTCGGCGGCGAACGCGTCGTCGCCGCTGGTGGCCGTGTGCCCCGCCGCGCAGGCGGTGCTCAACACCGGGTTCAAACGTGTGCCCACGCTCAACAACGCAGATCCGCCGCGGCATGGGCTGATGCGCAAATCGGTACTCACGTGCATGACGCCGCGTCGGCTCAAAGCGCTTGAGCCGGCGTTGCGCGAGTACGCACGGAACCTGGTCCTCACCCTGCGCGAGGAACCAGTCGTCGATTTCGTGGAGGCGCTCGCCTTCCCGTTCCCGGGCTTTGCGGCGTTCAGCCTGCTCGGGTTCCCCGAAGCCGATACCGACAAGTTGAAGGAGTGGAGCCGCACCCGGGTGTTGCTCACTTACGGTCGCCTGAGCGAAGCCGAACAGGTCAGCGTCGCCGGTGACGTCGTATCGATGTGGCGCTACGTCGAAGATTTCGTCGCGATGCGTTCGGCTGAGCCTGGTGACGATCTCACCAGCGATCTTGTTCGCCTGGCCGCTGACAAACCCGAACGGCTCAACGAGTTCGACATCGTCAACATCGTGTACTCGATGGCTCTCGCCGGTCACGAGACCACGTGCAACACCATCGGCAACGGCGTTCGTGCGCTGCTGACCTACCGCGACCAGTGGCAGGCGTTGCTCGACGACGAGTCGTTGATCCCCAATGCGGTCGAGGAGATCCTGCGCTTCGACGGACCGGTGATCAACCACCGTCGCTTGGCCAAGGTCGACACCGAGGTCGGTGGCTTCACCATCCCAGCCGACGCGCCGGTGATGCTCGGCTTTGCCTCGGCCGACCGTGACCCGGCGCTGTTCGACGACCCGGATTCGTTCGACGTGGCCCGCGAGAATGCCGAGCTGCACCTTGCGTTCGGCAAGGGCGCGCACCTGTGCCTTGGCGCACCGCTGGCGCGAATCGAAGTCCGAATCGTGCTCGATCTGCTCCGCGAGCTCACCCCCGACATTGCCCTCGTTGCCGACCAAGAGTTCATCTACAGCCCGAACGCTCTGTTCCGGGGACTGCAACGGTTGATGGTCGCCCCGCAGGGGTAACCGACCGCTGATGACGTGCGAACCATGACCGATGAACCGAGCGTTGACGAAGCGAAGTTCGAGCAGGCGCAACGACTGATCCGGGTGACCGCGCTGCGCGGCTCGCCGCTCGACGACGACTCGTGCGGCACCTGCCGGTACTACCTCGAACCCGACGACGACCTTGCGTTCTGTTGGCACGAGAAGCTGCAAACCCTCGTGGCCACCAACTGGTGGTGTCACTACTGGGAGATGACCGACGACTAACCGGCCAGCCGCTCAGGTATCTGCGTCCGCCAGGATGTCGGCGCTGAATGCGAGCGCGGTGGCGATTGCCGCCGAGCGCTCGACGATCGCGCCGAAGTGGTATCCGGCCTCGATCCCGCCGTGCATCGGGGGCTCGCCCAGCGAGCGGACCAGTGCGGTCACATCCTGCGCCACGCGGATCGGGTCGAGTTCGGGGAGCGGTGCCGCGGTGCGCCAGATGTCAACCGCCTGGCGCTGGTTGCGTCGGCGTTGGTTGTTGCGGCCGTTCTGCTTGCTCATCGTGCGTCCTCGGTGAGCAGTTCGTCGGTTCGCAAGCCGAATGCCAAGCGAAGCTGATCGGTGCTCAGGTCGGCCATCGAGCTGCCCTTCGGGAGGACGAGTTGGGCGATGTGGCGCTTGCCGGCAACCACTTCCTCCACCCGTTCATCGACGGTGCCTGGGCACACGAGACGATGCGAGATGACGGTGCGTCCCTGACCGATCCGCCATGCCCGGTCACGGGCCTGGTCTTCGACAGCCGGGTTCCACCAACGGTCGTAGAGCACCACATGATTGGCCGAGGTGAGGTTGAGTCCGGTGCCCCCGGCCTTCAATGACAGCACCATCGCCCCGGCACCCACGCCGGATTGGAACTCGGCGACGAGGCGGTCGCGCACCGGCCTGGTGAGGCTGCCGTCGTAGCAGGCGATCGGGGTTCCGGTGACCGAGCTGAGATGCTCGGCCAGCCGGCGGCCCCACGAGGCGAAGTGCGTGAACACGAGCACCCGCTCGCCGGCCGCGAAGACCGACTCGACGATCTCTTCCAGCCGGGCCAGTTTGCCGGAACGCCCGGCCAGCGGCTGGTCGTCGTCGTGG
>JANOKQ010000953.1:0-2762 GCA_031419375.1 Acidimicrobiaceae bacterium | reverse complement strand
GCAGCGAAACGGAGTGGGGCGATCAGCTGCGCGGCTAGCGCTGCTGCGCTGGCGGCACAGCGGCGCGCAACTCGCGGCGCAAGATCTTTCCGGTCACCGTCTTTGGCAGCTCGTCGACCAGTTCGATCGTGCGCGGGTACTTGTAGGCGGCATCCGCCCCTTGCAGAACGAGATCAGATCGGCCTCAACCGCGTCGACACCTGGTCGAAGGCTGACGAACGCCTTGACCGTCTCGCCGCGGTAGTCGTCCGGCACACCGATGACGGCGGCCTCACGAACTGCAGGATGCTGATAGAACACGTCTTCGACTTCGCGCGGCCAGACCTTGTAGCCGGAGGCGATGATCATGTCCTTCCTGCGGTCGACGACGTAGTACCACCGTCGGCATCCATGAGCCGGCGTCGTCATCGGGTCCCCACTTGCCCCAGTTCTTGGGCGAGTCCTTCAGCCGTCGGCGAGCGAAGGCTCCTGGGCGGTGTCGGTCATCGATCTCCCCTTGGTGCAGTGGGGGTTGTGATGGCAGATGACATGTCAGGGGTTTGGCACGTACGCGTCGCGACCCGTGCCGGAGTCGGCCAGGTCAGCCATGTGCGTGCCGTTGAGGTAGTAGCGGCGGTGCCAGATGCCGGTGCCGTCCTCGCCCTCGACGGGCATCCGCCACGTCGTCAGTGTCGTGCCAACGCCGCTCAGGGCGACACCAACCAGCGCTCGTGGTTGGTCGATGGTGTCGTTCACGTAGGCATCGGCGGCCTCCGTTGGCACGTATCGCTTGGCGATCTCGCGGTAGAGGTCACGCCATTCGTCGTCGTTCCCCGGTTCGTGGACGATGCGCGCCGTGCCGCGCACGGTGACCTTGCGGTACGGCAACGGGTCTTCGTCGATCGACAGCCCGACGCGCGGGTCGCGGCGGAGGTTCGCCAGGAAGACCGACAGGCCACGCGGAGTGAACAGGATCTCGCCGTCGCGGTGGACGAACCAGATCGGCACCACGGAAGGAAACCCCTGCGCATCGATGGTTCCGATGCGCAGCAGATGTCCGGGTTCGTCCAGGAACTCGTCCAGCTCGGTGGTCGAGAGCTTGGGCATCAGAACAGATCCCAGTACGAGTCGCGAGCCTTCATCTGTGCCACCGTCTCCTCCAAGATCACGCGCCCTGAGCGCATCACGTATACGCGGTCAACGATCCGCAGCGCCTGACCGACGTTCTGCTCGAGCAGCAGCACGGCCAACCCTTCTTCGTCAGCGAGGCGGCGCACGGCGGCGAAGATCTGTTGCACGACCGTCGGCGCCAGGCCGAGCGAAGGCTCGTCGAGCATCAGCAGCTTGGGACTGGCCATCAGCGCCATCCCCAAGCTGACCATCCGCTGCTGGCCGCCCGTCATCGTCCCCGCTTGCTGATCGGCGCGTTCGACCAGAATCGGGAACAGCCGATGGACGAGCTCCATCCGCTGCGGTCGACGGGCCGGATCGGGATCGTTCCTCGGCGCCGAGCAAAAGGTTGTCACGTACGGACAGATCCGAAAAGACGAAGCGTTCCGACGGGATCATCGCCATTCCCGCCTTGACGTTGATCCGTGACCCTGTGCGGGTGACGTCGCGCCCGGCGAACTCGATCTGGCCTCCAAGCGCCTTGTTGATCCCGAGCACCGTACGGATCGTCGTGCTCTTGCCGCTGCCGTTGTGGCCGAGGACGCCGACGATCTCTCCGGGGGCGATGCGCATGTCGACGTCGAAGACGACCTGCTTGCGGCCGTAGCCAGCTTGCAGCCCGCGCAGCTCGAGGAGGTTGCCGGAGCCGCCTGCGCCGTCGCCCGACGGCGGCTGCTCACGCGGTGCCAAAGTACGCCTCCGCCAGTCGTGGGGTGTTGGTCAACTCCGCGATCGTGCCCTGCGCCGTGATCCGGCCGAGCTCCATGAAGTAGGTGTGGTCGGCGAGCTGACGGACAACGTGCAAGTTGTGCTCGACGACGCACACGGTGCGGCCCTGCTCGCGCACCGCCTCGATCAGGTCGAGCATGGTGTCGACCCAGTGGGTGTCGATGCCAGATGCTGGTTCGTCGAGCAGCAGCACCTCTGCCTCGGTGGCGAGCACCCGCGCCAGCGACAGCAACTTCGTCTGCCCGTAGGACAGCGCCCCTGCCGGGAGCTCTGCGAACTCGGCCATGCCGACGAACTCCAACCACTCCATTGCCTTGACACGAGTCTCGCGTTCGACGGAGCGGACGACACCCGGACGGAACGCGAGCGTGCCAAACCGCTCACCCGGCTGATCCTGCACAGCCATCATCACGTTCTGCAGGCACGACAGACGAGCGAACATGCGCACGTCCTGAAACGAACGAACGAGCCCCATCTTGGCCACCCGGTCGGCGTTGAGCCCGATCAGCTCGACACCGTTCAGCTTCACCGACCCTGTGTCCGGCGCGATGAACCCGGTGAGCAAGTTGAACACTGTGGTCTTGCCAGCGCCGTTGGGACCGACGAGGGCGGTGATCGTGCCTTTGCGCAGTTGGATGCTCAGCTCCTGAGCGGCGATGATGCCACCGAAGCTCTTGCTGACGTTCTCGGTCTGCAGCACGATCGGCGCGTCGTGCCAGCGACGCTCAGACTCGCGCTCGCGCTGCTCCTCGGCCGCGGCGCTGAGGCCAGCGCCGGGTTGGCGCACGCCACCGCTGACGGTCGGCGCCCAACCTTCGGCCATCTCGACCCGCGATCGGATCCGTCGCTGACCGCGCAGCCAGCGCCACACGGAGAACCCTTCG
>JANOKQ010000952.1:0-1574 GCA_031419375.1 Acidimicrobiaceae bacterium | reverse complement strand
GTTTCCAACAACGTTGTCGCCAACGACAGCGACCCCGACGGGCTCGCCACCGAGTTGACCATGACGGTCCAACCCATCGACGCGTCGTTGGGCAGCGTGTCGGCTTCGGCCGGTGTGATCACCTTCACGCGCTCTGCGTCGCTGACCGCCCCGGCGACCGTGATCATCTCCTATTCCATCGTGGACGCTGACGGGGGTACCGCGTCGGGTACCTTCACGGTCACGGTGAGCGACTCGACGCCGCCCCCCACCGTTCCGCCTACGACCATTCCGCCGACGACCGCACCACCGCCCACGTCCCCTCCCGCTCCTGCGCAACCTCCTCCCGCCGGAGCACCATGACCGCATCCCCGAACTGAACGTGACGTACCGATGATCGAATCGCCACCATCCACCGCGTCGGCAACCACCGCGTCGGCACCCATCAAGTTCTCCCGCGAACAAGCCACCAGCGCTGTCGGCCGGTTGCAGGCCAACATCGAAACGATGATCCGTGGCAAGTCCGAACAGGTTCGCCTCGCGGTGTCGTGCCTACTCGCCGAGGGTCACCTGCTGATCGAGGACAAACCGGGGACCGGCAAGACGTCACTGGCCAAGGCCATCGCCGCGTCCATCGGCGGTGACGTCAAGCGTGTGCAGTTCACCCCCGACCTGTTGCCGTCAGACATCACCGGTGTTTCGGTGTTCAACCCGGTCACGGGTGAGTTCAAGTTCCGCCGGGGTCCGGCATTCACCAACGTCCTGATCGCCGATGAAATCAACCGCGCCTCGCCCAAGACGCAGGCTGCGTTGCTCGAGGTGATGGAGGAACGCCAGGTCACCTCCGATGGCGTCAGCCGACCCGCGCCGAGCCCGTTCATGGTGGTCGCCACGCAGAACCCGCTCGACTTCCAAGGGACCTACCCGCTTCCCGAGGTGCAGCTCGACCGGTTCGCGATGAAGATCTCGCTGGGCTACGCCGATCGGGCCAGCGAACTGGAACTGATGGGCCGACAGGACAACGGCGTCATGTTGGCGACCCTGCCGGCAGTGTTGCCACCCGATGGTTTCCGTGGGCTGATCGAAGCGGTCCGAGCGGTATCGGTTAGCCTTCCGTTGCGCAACTATGTTGCCGACATCCTCGAAGCCACACGGGAACACCAGGATCTTCGCCTCGGTGTGAGCACCCGTGGCACGCTGATCCTGCTCGCTGTCTCGCGCGCGTATGCGCTCGGTGCAGGTCGAGATTTTGTCACGCCCGACGACATCAAGGCGGTCGGCCACTCCGTGCTTGCGCATCGCGTTGCGGTCACCACCGAAGCAGAGATCGACGGGGTGCTGGCCGAGGACATTCTCCGCCAAGTGCTCGACAGCGTGCCGGTGCCGCGAGTACGCACCACCCACAGCGATGGCTAGATCGACCAAGCTGCGGTTCACACGCGCCGGCGTCGGTCTGGCGGTGGCCGCCGCGGCCATGATCGCTGGCGGGTTGCTGGCCGGGTACATGGAGTTCGTAATCCTTGGCGCGGCGATCATCGTCGTGTTGGTCATTGCCGCGCTGATCCCCAGAGTCGCCACGAGCATCGTGTTTCAAC
>JANOKQ010000951.1:0-3075 GCA_031419375.1 Acidimicrobiaceae bacterium | reverse complement strand
GCCAGAACGTCCTAGCACCATCGTCCAATGGTGCGCGTCGGTGGTTCGACTTACCTTGGAACCTTGTCGACGGAGCGTCACCGCCCTGATGCCCGTCGACACCGACCACGACCACCCGGGGGGCGCATCTCTTGTTTGCATCGATATCTGTCCGCCTGACGAACCGCCCGCAGCGGCGGAGATCGGGCCGACTGCTCAACCCGCTCCTGCGTACGCACATGCGCCGGTACTCGCGGGCGCTGCTGCTCGGGTCGGCGTTGGCCGTGCTGCAGGTCGTGACCAAGCTTGCCGAACCGTGGCCCCTCGGTTGGCTCGTCGATCACACGCTCACCGGGCAGGTCAACGACGCTGCGTCGATTCGATCCGACCTGGCTGTGACGATTACAGCCCTCGCCACCATCGTCGCCACGGGTGCCCTGCTCGACTACTGGTCCACTCGCTTGCTGGCGTCGGCGGGCCTGCACGTCGCCAACGACATGCGCAGTCGTGCCTTCGTCCACCTGCACCGGCTGTCGCTGGGGTTCCACCAACGGCATCAAGTCGGCGACCTCACAGCGCGGGTGACCGCCGACGTCGACCGCACCCAGGACTTGATGGTCCAGATGCTCGCGACCCTCTTTCCCAACCTGTTGTTGCTCGCTGGCATGTTCCTCGTGATGGTCACCATCGATCCGCTCCTCACGTTGCTGAGCCTGTTCACGACCCCGCTGCTGGCCCTGGCCGTGCACCGGTCGAAGAACTCGCTGAGAATGGCGTCGCGTCGAGCACGACGCGCCGACGGTGCCGTCGCGTCAGCGGCGAGCGAGAGCCTGGCGGCCATCGGCCTGGTGCAGGCGTTCACGCTCGAACGGCACCAGTCCGGTCGGTTCGAGAAACTGTCGGGTGACAGCCTGGATGCGGGGGTCGAGGCAGTACGGCTCCAAGCTCGATTCGGCCCGCTCGTCGATGGTGCCGGCCTGTTGTCGACGTTGATCGTGCTCTGGGTCGGAGCGAGCCGGGTGGCGAATGGGCAGATGGATCTCGGCTTGCTGCTGATCTTCTTGACGTACGTCGGATCGCTGTACAGGCCGGTCAAGGCGTTGTCCAAGCTGACCTCGATCTTTACCAGGGGGATGGCCGCCGCTGAGCGGATCGGCGAGGTGTTAGCGACCGAACCGGAGATCCACGATCGCCCCAACGCAACGTTGGCGCCGCCCTTCCAGGGGCACATCAGGTTCGACGAGGTGACCTTTTCGTATGGACGTGAGCTGGTGCTGGACGCGGTGTCGTTCGACATCGAGCCAGGTGAGACTGTCGCGCTCGTTGGCCCGACCGGTGCCGGGAAGTCGACGTTGGCGGCCCTGGTTCCCCGTCTGATCGAAACCGGCTCGGGCAGGGTGCTGATCGACCACTGCGACATTCGCGACTACTCCGTCTCGTCGCTGCGCTCTCAGGTTTCGATGGTTCTGCAAGACACGGTGCTGTTGCGCGGCACCATTCGCGACAACATCGCTTCAGGACGTCCTGGTGCGTCCCGCAGCGCCGTGGAGCGGGCGGCGGAGCGGGCGTTGGTCTGTGAGTTCTCCGACCGGCTACCAGATGGCCTCGACACCGTCGTGGCCGAACGCGGGGTCGACCTCTCCGGTGGTCAGCGCCAGCGCGTCGCCATTGCCAGAGCGATGTTGCGAGAAGCCCCGATCCTGATCCTTGACGAACCAACCAGCGCGCTGGACGCGCTTTCCGAGGAGCTGGTGGTCGCAGCGTTGAAGAACCTACCGAGCTCGCGCACCACATTGATCATCGCCCATCGGCTCTCCACCGTGCGGCGCGCTGATCGGATCTTGGTGCTTGACGGAGGGATCGTCGTCGAAGACGGCACCCACGAGACGCTGCTGCGCGGCGGCGGCCTCTACTCGCAGCTGAACTTGATTGGGGCCACACGATGAACACCTTCACGGTTCCTTCGTCGCCGACCTGCGCGGGGTTGCGCGCTCTGTTCATCACCAACGAGTGCGCCGGCCTCGGTCACCTTCGACGAAGCATCAACCTGGCCCGGGCCGTCACCGAACGGAGCCTGGATTCGACAGCGCTGATCGTCACGGGATCATCCGCTCTGGGTAGCTTCGAACTGCCGAAGCGGGTCGACACCGTGAAGCTCCCGGTCTTTCGCCGTGAAGCCGACGGCACGCTGTACGCGGCTGCGCTCGGTGTCGACATGTCGATGATCGAGGCGTTGCGGTCGGAGATCCTGCGCACGACGGCAGCCGCGTTCGAGCCCGATGTCGTGGTGGTCGACAAGACCCCGCTCGGGCTTCGCGGCGAGCTGGTGCCGATGCTCCAGCAACTCCGTGAGGTCGGCCGGACTCGCATCGTCCTCGGGCTACGCAACGTCGAGGACGAACCGACACGCGTCCGTGCCGACTGGTCGGAAGCCAACCTGTTGGCCGCAGTCGAACGCTATTACGACTGCGCCGTGGTCTATGGCCCGAACAGCACCACGGGTGACGCACTGAGCTGTCTCCACGGTGCTCGGATGCCGGTACCCGTCACGCGCGTGGGATTCGTCGGTAGCGCTCCGGCGACCACGCCTCCCGACGATCTCCCCCCGGGCTACTTGTTGGTCACCGTTGGTGGGGGCACCGACGGCTACGAGTTGATCACTTCCGTGCTCGACGCAGAGCAGCATGCTCCACTTCCATTTCCGATCGTCGTCGTGACCGGGCCGCTCATGGCGGGCGATGAAGTAGCCGAGTTGGCCAGGCGGTGCGATGGCACCCACACCCGGCTCTTCGAGTTCCGGCATGACATGCCAAGGCTGCTCGCCGGGGCGTTGGCCGTGGTGACGATGGGTGGCTACAACACGATCTCCGAGGTGCTCCAGACGGGAGTGCCATCGTTGGTGATCCCGCGAGTTCGCCCGAGCGCCGAACAGCTGATCCGAGCCAACGAGCTCGTCGCTCTGGGGCTCGTAGAGATGCTCCATCCCGACTCGATCACCCCGGAGCGGATGTGGAACGCGGTCCAGCGCGTCGCCAAGCAGCCGCGCCGCCCGATCAACGGAGCGGAATACCGAGGTGCCGAGCGCACCGCCGACCT
>JANOKQ010000950.1:0-2058 GCA_031419375.1 Acidimicrobiaceae bacterium | reverse complement strand
GCTCGGCGGGCCGGTCGATGCGGTAGGTCCCGCAATGGTTCTGCTGGTAGAGCCGGTCCGGTTGCAGCGGGTGCATCCGCATGCAGTGCGGGTTGTGGCCGAACTCGAACTCGGTGTCGGGGGCCATCGGCGAAACGCAGCCCTTGTTGAGCGGATACCACCCGGTGCTGACGCCGATCACCAGCCGCGATCCGTTGCGCGGATCAAGCATCGCGTGCTGAACGATGTGGCCGAGGAACATTGGCTCGCTAGCGGCCCAGGCCTGGCGCGCCTCGTCGGCGGTGAGGACGAACAACCCCTTACGGGTGCCGATCAGCAGGACTGGCGCAGACAGATCGCTCACCGGATCAACCTTCGGCGATGAGTTTGAACAGCGCGCCCATCGGGTCGGCGGCCTGGGCCAATCGACCGTACGGGGAGTCCTCCGCAGGTTGCACGACGGTCCCGCCGAGCTCGACGATGCGTGCCAGCGCAGCGTCGGTGTCGGTGACCCCGAAGTAGATCTGCCAGTTGGACGGCACGCCATCGGGGAGGAATGCGGCGGCGTCCATGATCCCGGCGGCCTGCTCGTCACCCTCGCCGAGGGTGGTGTAGCGGAAGTCGGATTCGTCGCTCATCACGTGTGTGTCCCAACCGAACACGTCGCGGTAGAACTGCACCGCGGCGTCGTAGTTGTTCGTGTGCAGCTCGAACCAGTTCGGCGTCCCCGCCTCGCCGGCAACTTGGAACCCCTTGTGCAGACCGGGTTGCCACGCGCCGATCGCTGCTCCGCCTGCGTCGAGCACTACTGCCATTGAGCCAAGGTCGCCAACGGGCATGGCCGGCACGATCACTTGACCGCCGTTACTTGTGGCCGCGGCCACGGTTGCTTCGGCGTCGTCGGTGGCGAGGTACACCGACCACACGTCTGGCATGCCGGATGAGCCATCATTGGCCATGCCGCCGGCGATCATCTGGCCGTCCTTGGAGAAGTTGATGTAACCGCCGAACTCCTCGTCGGCCTGCTCGGAGGTCCATCCGAACAGTTCGCCGTAGAAGCTACGGGCGCGGTCGGTGTCGCTGGTGTAGAGATCGACCCAGCATGGGGCCCCGGTCGGTGTGGTGTCACGAGTGGGCATGTTGGTGTCCTCCTGAGTGAACGTGAGTGCAGCGCTCGCGAACGCAAGTCTGGCGCATCGACATGGCGACCTCTACACCGGCCAGCGGGCGGTGGCGGGCGGTGGAGGCGGGCCTGCGACCTGTCCGGTGCTGGCGGAACCACTACGCTCGCCTACTGATGTCGACCGCATCGGCGAATGATCTACTCATCGATCGGCGGGCTGCGGCGCGGCGGACCGAGCTCGACGACCGGTCGTGGGTCGAGCTGGTCGGAGGCTTCGTGCGCGACCCCGAGGCTGCCTTCACCAAGGTGTCCACCTCGACCGAGTGGTCCCAGACGGAGGTGCTCCGCTACGACAAGTACGTCCCAGAACGACGCCTGTCGGCGGGCCTTCGAGCCGACGGCTCCACGCTGCTGCGCCAGACCGATATGCACCTGAGGGCCGCCTATCGGGTGCCGTTCAGTGGTGTCACCGCCATCTTGTACCGCGACGGTGGCGACTTCCAGGGCCTGCACAGCGACCGGGAGATGCGCTGGCTCGACGAAACCCTGATCGCCATCGTCGTGCTCGGCCAACGCCGCCCGTTCGTGTTCCGCCGCCGGGTGCCGCTGGCGCAGGTGATTGCGCGGGTTCCCGCCGGAGACGATCCCGACGACGTGGTGCTCGCCCCCGGCGAGGGCGACCTGCTGGTCATGGGCGGTCGCTGCCAGAGCGACTGGCTGCACGGTGTGCCGGCGGCCGACACCGCGAACCCGCGGATCTCACTCACGTGGAGATGGACAAGCAAGCGCGGCCGGCCCGACACCAATCCGGGCTATTACGAGGGCCGTCAGTTCAGCGACCGTCCCCGCCAGCCGGGTTCACGCTCCCGGCCAGCGTGACTGGCACCTGGCGTGACGGGTTGCCTGATCGGAGGCTCAGGCCCGGACTGGCTCCAGGGCCTGCTCGCGAGTCCAAA
>JANOKQ010000949.1:0-2604 GCA_031419375.1 Acidimicrobiaceae bacterium | reverse complement strand
GTTGACAAGGTTCATTGGGCCCGAGACCAATCGGTGGGGTGGCGAACGCCTTGCGCGGCGCGAGCCGGACGGGGCGGCCCCGCCCGGCGGCCAAACCGGCGCGTCGGACAGCGGCGCGTCAGATGGTGGCGGGGACAGGAGCGTCGTGGTGGCCTCCGAACACGACCTCGGCGATGACCGGCCGGGTGAGGTCGGCGAGCGCGCCGGCCATTCCGATGAGGAGATCGTCCACCGTGATCATCCCGACGAACTCACCGCTGCTCACGACGGCCACGCGGCGCACCGGGTTGGTGCGGAAGAGGGCGAAGACCTCGTGCAGATCGGCGTCCGCTTCGATGCTGACGACGGGCGAGGACATCACGGAGTCGATCCGAGCGTCGTCTGGTGTTCGACGGGCGATGGCGCGACGGACGAGGTCACGATCGGTCACGATCCCGACCAGACGCTGGCCGTCCACGACGGCGAGGGCACCCACGCCAGTCTGCTCCATGAGCACGGCGGCGGCGTAGATCGTCTGGTCGGGTGCGATCATCACCTTCGGGCGCCGGAGGGATTCGATGACCTTCATCTCAGTTTCTCCAGTCTGGTGCGTCGGGCGACGACCGTCATCTTCAAGTGTCCCCGACCGAGGCTGACGCCGCTAGGGCCGAACGTCACCACCTCCCACGCCTCCTGTTGTCGTCACGCCGAAAGTGACAGAAGGCCCTGGATGCAGATCACGCTCGGGCAGAGGATGGACCTGTGAAGAACCGAATCACTGCGATCAGGCACTGACTGCAGAGCGGTTCCTATCCACCTCGGCCAATCGATCGAACAACACCATGGAGGACGTCATGTCAACCCTCGCAACCGCCCCACCGGCGGTAGACAGCACACCCACGCCGGCTCAACGTGAGACGGGTACTCGCGGCATCGATCTCATGGACGCGTTCGCGTACCACGGGCCTCGCGTCAAGTCGTGGGACGAGGTTCCGATGCCGAGCATCATCGACGACACCGACGCGATCGTCCGCGTTGACGCGACCACGATCTGCGGCACAGACCTGCACATCCTGAAAGGCGATGTCCCCGAGGTGACCGACGGACGCATCCTCGGACACGAAGCAGTCGGCACGGTCGAGCGGGTCGGTGCCTCGGTGAAGAACGTGAAGCCCGGCGACCGCGTCCTCGTGTCGTGCATTACGGCGTGCGGGTCGTGTCGATACTGTCGCGAATCTCGCTACGGTCAGTGCCTCGGAGGGGGCGGCTGGATCCTTGGCCACCTCATCGACGGGACCCAGGCAGAGTTCGTGCGAGTGCCGTTCGCAGACACCTCGACCTATCCGGTCCCGGCCGGTGCCAGCGACGAGGACATCTTGATGCTGGCAGACATCCTGCCAACGGGCTACGAGGTGGGCGTTCTCAATGGCTGCGTGCAGCCAGGAGACGTCGTCGCAGTGGTCGGTGCCGGCCCGATCGGACTCTCGGCGATCATGGGAGCCCGTCTGTTCAGCCCCAGCCACATCGTGGCAATCGATCTGGCCGACAGTCGCCTCGATGCAGCGAAGGTATTCGGAGCCGACGTTGTCGTCAACAACGGACGACGGGATCCGCTCGAAGTGGTGCGCGAGATCACCGGCGGCCTCGGAGCCGACGTCGCCATCGAAGCGGTCGGCGTCGCTGCCACATTCGAGCTGGCCACGTCGCTCGTGCGTCCCGGCGGACATGTCGCCAACATCGGTGTGCACGGCACAGCGGCGACACTGCACCTCGAGCAGATCTGGTCGAAGAACGTCACCATCACGACCGGCCTCGTCGACACGTACTCCACGCCGACTTTGCTGCGGCTCACGACCGGGCGCCAGCTCGATGCCGGCCGATTCGTAACGCACCACTTCGCCATGGACGACTTCATGAATGCCTACGACACGTTTGCACGGGCCGCCGACACGGGAGCGCTCAAGGTCGTCGTGAGTCCCGCGTTGCCCAAGTACGGCCGCTAACGACTGCGTGAGTCGGCGTCGCGCCACCTCGCCGCTGCGTGCCACCGTCGTGGCCGCAGTGCTCGCCGTCACCGCATCGGCCGGGCTGTACTTCCGTCGTTGCGCTCGGCGCCCCCGGTGGAGACCCCCCGCCGGGCTCGTGGTCGAGACGTCTTCATTGAGCGTCCGCGTGCTCGGCGACGTGGGTCCACCCATCCTGCTGCTCCACGGGCTCGTCAGTTCCGGCATCTATTGGGGTGGCGCCTACGACGGGCTCGCCGATCGCCATCGGCTGGTGGTCCCCGATCTGTTGGGATTCGGGCAATCACCCCATCCCCCTTCCGGCTATGGGCCCGACGACCACATCGCCGCACTGAATGCCTGTCTCGACGACCTCGGAATCACCGAGCCGGTCGTCATCGGCGCACACTCCCTCGGCAGTCTGATCGCCCTTCGCCTCGCTGCGACGCATCCGGAGCGCGTGGCTGCCATCGTCGCCTTCGGCTCTCCGATCTACGCCGACGCGCGAGCAGCCCTCGCTCACGTCGCCGGTACGGGAGCAATGGGCCGCCTGTTCGTCCTCCCCGGACGAACCTCCGAGATCGCCTGCCAATGGGTCTGCGGCCACAGAGTGCTCGCCGCC
>JANOKQ010000948.1:0-2703 GCA_031419375.1 Acidimicrobiaceae bacterium | reverse complement strand
TAGGTCATGTCCCAGCGGCTGTCGTTGATGATGTCGTCGAGCAGCATCCGCAGGTGCGCGTTGACCTGGAACCCGCCGCCGAGCTTCTCGTCGAGGTATCGGGCGAACACCTCCACGTGGCGGGCCTCGTCGACCACCTGCGTGCTGGCGTACAGCTTGGCGTCATACCACGGCACGGTCTCGACGATCTTGGCGGTGCACAGCAGCGCACCCTGCTCGCCGTGCATGAACTGGCTGAGGTTCCAGTTGCGGCTCTGGATGCCGAACTCGAGCCACTCCTTCTCGGCCCACTTCTCGACCGGGGTACCGATGTACACGTTCGGGTCGAACCCCGATCCGAGCATCGCTTGGTCTTCGGCGACGGTCTTTTCGACATCGACATCGGTATCCCACGGCAGGTCGGTGGTCGCGTTCCACTGGCCGACCTTGGCCTTTTCGTAGAGCTTGCGCAGCGCCGGCCTGCTGAGCGAGTAATCCCAGGTGAAGATGGCGTCAGCGTTGTCTTTGACGATGTGTTCGATCTCGTTCGGATCGGTGCTGGGTATCGCAAGGATCGCGTCGATGTCGTTGATCTCGGCGCGGCCGAGGATGGTGATGTTGTCGTTGTGGGTGACGGTCATTGCGGTGCTCCTGATACGGCCGACGCCACGGGGAATGTCGGGAGGATGTGGGTGGTGATGAACAAGCGGGCCGATGCCTCGTCGCCGAGGTCGACGTGGTCGGACGGGGCAAGGAAGTACGAGATGACGAGCCTGGCGAGCAGTTCGACCAACCGAACCGCGCTGTCGCGGTCGAGGTACGGCTCGACCCGTCCGGCGAGGAGCAGCGATGCCATCCGGATGATCCGCGGCAGGCCCTGCACCGTGAGGTTGGCGAGGGTGTCGCCGGGTTCGGAGGCGAGCATGATCGCCAGGTGGTCGTCGTGGCGCAGCTCGATGGTGGCGTGTACGACCGTGCGCACCAGCAGCTCCTCGAGGTCGTCGACGCCGACGAGGTGCTCGGCGAGACTGGCGAAGAACTCCTCCAGCTCGTGCACCCGCAAGGCGTCGAACAGCACGTCCTTGCCCCCGGGGAACATCCGGTACAGCGTGGCCCTGGAGACGCCCGCCTCGGCGGCGATGTCGTCGACGGTGACCTTGGCGATCCCCCATCGTTCACAGCAGCTTTTGGTGGCGTCGAGGACGCGGATCTCGGGCGGGGTCACAGATGAGACGTTAAGACATATTCGTCTCACTGTCAAACGGTCGTGCCTTGTTGTTTGACCAGGTCGGATCGGCGTGAGACCCCCCTGGTAGAGTCGCTCGGTCAGCGTGAACACCTGAAGGAGCAAACTTATGAAGCGACTTGCAATCACTCTCGTCGTCGGCATCGTGGCCTTGAGCGCGTGCGGTGACGACACCACCGAGACTGCGACGCCCACCGCGTCCGTCACCCCCACTGCCACGGCGCCCCCGGCGGTCGAGCCAACCGATGCGGCCACCCCGTCCGGCTCCCCTGCCGCGGATTGCGTAGCCGACAAGACGCTTGCTGCCGATGGTCTCACGATCGCCACCGGCGACCCGGCGTTCCCGCCGTACGTGATCGACAATGCGCCCGAATCGGGACAGGGTTTTGAGGCTGCCGTCGCGCTCGCCGTGGCCGGCGAACTCGGCTTCGAAGGCGACGCAGTCACCTGGATCCGGACCGGTTTCGACGCGGCCATCGCCCCCGGTGCCAAGGACTTCGACTTCAACCTGCAGCAGTACTCGATCAACCCCGATCGACAGGAGATCGTGTCATTCTCCGACCCGTACTACACCTCGAACCAGGCCGTGCTCGGCTACGCCGACGGGGCGGCTGCCGGGGTCACCTCGCTGGCTGACCTGAAATCTCTCAAGCTCGGCGCGGCCGCATCCACCACCAGCTTGACGTTCATCACCGATGTGATCCAGCCCGACGCCGAGCCGTTCGCCTACAACTCCAACGCCGACGCGAAAGCCGCGCTCGACAACAAGCAGATCGACGCGATCGTCGCCGACCTGCCCACCGCGCTGTACATCAGCGGGGTCGAGATCGAGGGCACGAAGGTGTTCGGCCAGTTCCCCGTCGACGTCGGCGGCGCAGGTGATACGTGGGGCTTGCTGTTCGTCAAGGACAACCCGCTGGTCGAGTGCGCCAACCTGGCCATCGCCGCTCTGACCGCGAGCGGCGACCTCGCCGCGATCGAGGCCGAGTGGATGGCCGAGTACACCGAGGCGCCGACGCTCACTGCGGGGTGACCGAAACGACGCGGCGGCAGCGCTACCTGCGGCGGCAACGCAACACCGCCGCAGCGGTAGCCGCGCTCAGCACGCTGACCGCCGTTGGACTGCTCGTGGCGTTCGTACCGCGCGCCCCCGGGTGGGACCGTGTGCAGCGCAGCTTCTTCAACGGCGACTCGTTTCGGGAGTCGTTCCCCGAACTGCTCGGCTACCTGTGGGTCGACGTGAAGCTGTTCCTGTGGTGCGCGCCCTGCATCCTGGTCTGGGGGCTCGTCATCGCGATGTGCCGCAACGCCCGCACGCCGGTGCTGTTCCCGCTGCGGTTATTCGGGGCCGTGTACACCGACGTGTTCCGCGGGGTGCCGATCATCCTCACGATCTACCTCGTCGGGTTCGGCATCCCCGGCCTCGGCCTTGATGGTGAATTCGATTTCGGCATCGTGAGCGGCCGCTGGAACTCGCC
>JANOKQ010000947.1:0-1625 GCA_031419375.1 Acidimicrobiaceae bacterium | reverse complement strand
CTCGTAGCCGGCCTCGCCCATTGCGTAGGCGATGCCGCAACGCTCGGACGGCTTCCACGCCCCGGACCACGTCGCCGGCCGCCACGGCGGCTTCTGCTTCGACGAGTTCCTTGATCGCGAATCAGTCGCCATGGTCACGATTGTGCCACGAGGTCAGGCCATCATCGGATCGCTCGTAGCGGACGTCGCTGATCAGGTGCACTCCCTCCCCAGCACGTTCCTGCGTCGAGAAGTTCGGCGTCAGCAGTATGGGTAGATGTACCGGCGATCCGAACACTCGGAAGGATTTGCGGGGTCGGATCAACCACGTCGCGTGCTGCGGCGTGTGTTGCAATGTGATCATGCTCCACCGAAGCGAACGGGTGGGTGGCCGGTCGGCTACGGCCGACGCCGCCTTCGATGCCTTCTACCGGGCCGAGCTGCACTCGTTGGTGGCGCTCGCGACGTCGTTGACCGGCGACGCAGGCCATGGCGCCGAACTCGCCCAGGAAGCACTCTTACGCACCTATCGCTCGTGGGAAACCGTGCGCACGCTTGATCGTCCGGGTGCGTGGACTCGCCACGTGCTCATCAACCTCACGATCGATGCCCATCGTCGCGCCCAGCGCGAGGAACGAGCCACGCGTCGGGTCGCCTCACGAATGGCAGAGCCATCATCGCCGCCGGCCGAAGCGGTCAGCGAACAGTTCTGGTCGGCCGTTCGAGCCCTGCCCGACCGGCAGCGCCACGCCGTCGCATTGCACTACATCGACGACCTTTCGGTGGCCGAGGTGGCGCGTGTGCTCGAGGTGACGGACGCAACGGTGAAGACATCGCTGCACATGGCCCGCAAGTCCCTCGCGCTGCGGCTGGGTGTGGCCGAAGGAGGTGAGGTCCGATGAACGACATCAACGACATCGACGACATCGACGACATCGGCCGGCGCGCAGGTGCCGCTGCCAAACGCCGAACCCAACGGTCGATCGAAGTGCGCCACGGTCTGGATGAACTTCGCTCGGTCAGCCGAGCCAGAACCCAGATGTACCGCGACGAGCCCGACGACGCGAGGCGGATGACGCCGCGCGCATGGGTGCGTTTCGGCTCGATAGCGGTCGCTGCCGCAGTCCTCGTCGTGTTCGTGCTCGTGACGATTCGTGATCCCGAGCGGCGCGTCCTCCCGGCAACGGTGCCAACCGAGGTCGAATCGACCGATGCCCCGGCGACCAGCACCATTGCGACCAGCACCATTGCGACCAGCGCCATCGAGACCACTGTGCCGACTTCGCTGTCCAACTCGACGGTGCCGGCGACCGTGCCACCGATCGCGTCAGGACTGACGGTCAGCTATCTCGACCCGCCGCCACGCTTCCAGCCAGATGTGTTCGCGGTCGTGCCGGTGCCGGGGCTCACCGTCGACGCCGAGCCGGCCATCGCGGTCGGCGAGTCCGGTGTCGCCGTGCTGCATCCCGATGGAACGGGCGTCACCCTGATCGGCCCCGACGCGCTCACCCGTGAGGTCGACTTCGCTGCCGGTATCTCCGTGGTCGCTGCGACCGCCCTCGGCCCGTCGGATGTGCTGTACGGCCTGACCTTTCGAGATCCACTTCCAGGCCAAGCGGTCCCCGAAGCCGCGATCGTCGCGATCG
>JANOKQ010000946.1:0-2552 GCA_031419375.1 Acidimicrobiaceae bacterium | reverse complement strand
GGCCCGAGGCCCTTTGTGTCAGTGCCGGGCACGAACGAATTGGTCCCGTCGCCGCCAGTCAGCAGCGCGCTCGCGCCGACCATGTCGCGTGCCAATGCCATCACGTGCTGGCCGTGCTCGTCAGCGAGGATCTTGCGGATGCTCGCCTCGGGGCCAGGTTGTTCGCCCTTCAGCGCGGCGGTCAACGTGCGCAGGCGGATGAGGTCGAGCAGGGTGTGTTCGATGTACACCTGGGCGATCCGCTGGCGCAGGTGCGGATCGGCCACGCCCTGCGGCGAGTACTCGCGGATCGACTCGATCAACTCCATCGCCGTCGGCCCGTTGCCCCACAGCACGCCACCGGTCGACAGCGAGACACGCTCGTTGCCGAGCGTCACCTTGGCCAACCTCCAGCCGTCGTTCAGGTCACCGACGAGGTTGGCCGCAGGGATGCGCACATCGGTGAAGAACACCTCGTTGAACGTATGCCCGCCGGTCATCTCGGTGATCGGGCGAATCTCGATGCCCGGCGCATCCATCGGGCACACGAAGTACGAGACCCCCTTGTGCTTGGGTAGGTCCGGATCGGTGCGCGCGATGAGGATGCCGAACTTCGCGTACTGGGCGCCGCTGGTCCAGATCTTCTGGCCGTTGACGACGAACTCGTCGCCATCACGCACCGCCCGCGTGCCCAGGTTGGCAAGATCACTCCCCGATCCCGGTTCGCTGAACAGCTGGCACCAGAACTCGGCACCGGACAGGATCGGGAACAGATACCGGTCCTTCTGCTCCTGCGTTCCCGCATACAGCAGCGTCGGGCCGGCCCAGCCGATCCCGATCGGGTTGGTCGGGCGGCGCACGCCCGCCGCGCTCAGCTCGCTGTCGATGATCAGCTGATGGATCGGGTCGGCGCCGATCCCCCACGGCGCAGGCCAGTGCGCAGCGACGTACCCGGCCTCGGCAAGTGTTCGCCCCGACGGCGCAGGATGATCGGCGAGCCATTCACGAACCGCTTCACGTCGCGGATCGTCCGGCGCCGGCATCTGGAAGTCCATCGCCGTACTGTACCGACCCCCACCGGCGCCGGTCCCGTTCGAGGGGCTGCTGTCAGCGGCGTGCCGCCGTTCACGCGAGACTGTTGCCATGACCGTTCGCGACCGCCCGATGCAGTTCGGATTCGTGGTGCCGTGGGCCGACGCCACCGACATCGGCGAACTCGCCGGCGCAGCCGAACGCCATGGCTGGGACGGGTTGTTCGTGTGGGAGTCGTTGTGGGGGGTCGACGCGTGGGTCTCGCTTGCCGTCGCCGCGTGCGCCACTTCCACGCTGCAGCTCGGCACGCTGCTCACCCCGCTCCCGCGACGCAAGCCGTGGGAGTTGGCCGGGCAGGTGGCCACGGTCGACCGCTTGTCGAACGGACGGGTCATCCTCGGGGTGGGCCTCGGTGCGCCGGACACCGGCTACGAGTGCTTCGGCGAGGTGGTCGACCGCAAGGTGCGCGCCGAACTCCTCGACGAAGGGCTTGCCGTGCTGCGCGGTTTGTGGAAGGGGCAGCCGTTCAGCCACGACGGCACCCACTACTCGATCACCCCGTGCGACTTCCCCACCATCGCCCACACCGCCAGGCCGGGCGGCGTACCCATCTGGTGCGTCGGCGCGCTGGGCTCGGAGAAATCGATGGCGCGGGCGGCCGGCTGCGACGGACTGATCCCGCAGGTGATGGACGACGGCACGGCCAGGCAGTGCACGCTCGACGAACTACGCACCGCCGCCGTACCCGGTGGGCGGATCAGCGAGCGCCCATTCGAGATCGTCGTCGAGGGATCGAACACCGAGCACTCCCCCGCCGCCTGGGCCGATGTCGGCGCGACGTGGTGGATCGAGAGCATGTGGTCGGCGATACGCGACACCGACCCGGTCGGCGCGGCGATGGACCGCCTGCGCTCCGGGCCACTCCGCTGAACCACGCCCCGCTGACACCGGCGCGCTGACACCGCGCCACTGCCCCTGGTTTCGGGCCGAGCCACTACTGTGCCGGGTGTGACGAGCACGAGCGACGGATGGAACCTGGCCGACATCTGGGAGCACAACGCCGATCGGTTCCCCGATGCCACCGCCCAGATCCACGGCGATCGCAGCACAACCTGGGCCGAGTTCGACCGGCGCGCCGACGGCCTCGCGGCCGCACTGCTCGCCGCCGGAGCGACGCATCAGGACAAGGTCGCCCAGTACCTCTACAACTGCCCCGAGTACCTCGAAGGCATGTTTGCGATGTACAAGGCCGGGCTCGTGCCGATCAACACCAACTACCGCTACACCGACGACGAGCTCGCCTACCTGTGGGACAACTCCGATGCGGTCGCGGTCATCTTCCACGGCACGTTCGCCGAACGATGCAACGTGTTGCGCGACCGCCTGCTGCGGGTGCGCACGTGGATCTGGGTCGACGACCAGTCCGGCGCCTGCCCGCCGTGGGCGACCCCGTACGAAACAGCCGCCACCCAATCGGTGGGACGTGTGAGCGCACCGTGGGGGCGCTCACCCGACGACCTGTACATCCTCTACACCGGCGG
>JANOKQ010000945.1:0-7376 GCA_031419375.1 Acidimicrobiaceae bacterium | reverse complement strand
CGCGAGGGTGGACGAAAACGTTCTCGATGAAGTTCGTAAGGAGATGTCGGCCACCATCGGCGAAGCAACGCTCGTACGGATCGAACTCGACAGAGTGCGCGAAGAGATCAACGGCAAGATCGATTTGCAGATCGTCCGCATGTCCGAGATCGAGGGCTTGCTGACCGACACCATGGACGTGAGCACCGCGGTGCAGTTGGAGCGGCTCGACGAGCTGGAACGACAGATGCAGATGATCGACCCGAGCAAGGTCGTGAGCACAGGCGGCTCGGCCGCAGCGGCGACCTCACCGGGGACTCCCCCAGATTCGGGGAACAGGGCTGCACCGCCGTCAATGTCCCTCAACCCTCGGCTCCCTGGGGCCGATACCCAAGCACGCGAGAACAAAACACGCGAAGACGAAGCACGTGAGACGGAGCCCTCCTTCTCATCGCACTGAGTGCGACGAGACGGCGGGAGACGGCCCATTCGGCGAGAGACGGGCACATGGCACTTTTCAAGAGCAAAGACAATCCAACCGCGGGAGCGACAGCAACGCAGACACGTGAACGTGTCGAGGTGACGCCCGGCGCACACGCTGCGGAATGCATGCGGATCGGGCAGATCCTCGTCGACGGCGAGCAGCTGTCGCACGAGAACCTGGCAACGGCGCTGCAATCGGCGAACGGCGATGCGCTGCAGTTCGCCGACATCGTGCTCGGACGGTTCGGCACTGCCCGCCAGGAACTGGCTAATGCGATCGCCGAGGTGTGGGGCATCGCCACGGTCGACACCAAAGCTGTCGAGTTCGACGCGGAGATCGCCAAGCTCGTCACCGAGGAGATCGCCCGCCAGAACTGCGTGATCCCGATCGCCGAGATCAACGGCAGCCTCGTGATCCTCTCGGCCGACCCGTCACCTGAGCGCCGGGCCACGGTGGAGGGGTTGCTGCAGCGCCCGATCACGTGGCAGTCGGCCGACCCGGCCACTATCCGCACGTTCATCGACCGCAGCTACCGCGCGGATGCCGACATCGACCGTCTGGTGGAGGCGTTCGACCTGGCCGACGACCAGTCGATGCAGGCGACGAAGGCCGGCGAGACCAGCCTCGACGACCAGGCCCCGATCGTGCAGCTCGTCAACCGGATCGTCAGCCAGGCGATGCGCGACCGGGCGAGCGACATCCACGTCGAGCCGCTCGACGAGAAGCTGCGCATCCGGTTCCGCATCGACGGCCACCTCGTGGAGGCGTTCAACCTGCCGATCGGTGTCCACTCAGCTCTTATCAGCCGACTGAAGATCATGAGCAGCATGAACATCGTCGAAAAGCGCAAGCCACAAGACGGTCAGTTCTCCACCAACATCGACGGCAAGGACGTCGACGTGCGCGTCGCCTCGGTGGCGACGGTGTTCGGTGAGAAGATCGTCATGCGAATCCTCGACAAGGGCCGTTCCTCGATCGGGCTGAACCAGCTCGGCTTCCCACGCGAGACGTACCTGCACTACTCGAAGATGGTCCACGCACCGTTCGGCATGGTGATCTGTGCCGGCCCGACGGGTGCCGGCAAGACCACAACGTTGTACGCCACGCTGCAGGAGATCAACTCCAGCGGCAAGAACGTGACCACCGTGGAAGATCCGGTGGAGTACGTGTTCCCCGGCATCAACCAGATCCAGACCAACGAAAAGGCCGGGCTCACCTTCGCCACCGGTTTGAAGGCCATCTTGCGTCAGGACCCCGACGTGATCCTCGTCGGCGAGATCCGTGATGCCGACACCGCCCGCATCGCCATCCAGTCGGCCCTCACCGGCCACTTCGTGCTGTCGTCGCTGCACGGCACCGACAGCGTCGCCGCATTGCACCGCTTCCTCGACATGGGTATCGAGGCGTTCCTCATCGCCTCGTCCGTGGTCGGCGTGATCGGCCAGCGTTTGTTGCGGCGCATCTGTGACGGCTGCAAGGAGCCCTACACCCCCGGTGCCGACGAGCTGGCGGTGTTCCGTCAGCACAGCGGCGGCAGCGACAAGGCCCAGTTCTACCGCGGTGCGGGGTGCAACTTCTGTGCCGGTACCGGCTACCGCGACCGCATCGGCGTGTACGAGCTGTTGCGGATCACGCCCGAGCTGCGCCGCCTGATCGTCGGTTGGGCAACCACCGAGGAACTGCGCCGCCTCGCCGTCGCCCAGGGCATGCGCACGATGCTGCGTGAAGCCATGGCACTGGTGGAGAACGACGTGACCACCATTCCCGAAGTCGTCAAGACCCTGTTCGCCAGCTGATCACCAGATCGTCGAGAAAGAACCACCATGCCCAAGTTTGCATATGCAGCGATCGACGCCAGCGGCGCCACGATCGAAGGATTCCAGAAGGCGCAGACGCTCGGCGACGCGCGCGCCGCCCTGATCGAAAAGCACCTGTACCCGGTGAAGATCGAGGAACGCCGCGGGTCGATGTCGGTGGAGCTCACGCAGGCGAAGGTGAAGAAGAAGGAGCTGATGCACTTCACCCGTCAGCTTGCCGTGTTCGTCAAAGCCGGCATCCCGATCACCGAGGCGCTCGACATCATCGGCGACGAGACGTCCGACGTGGCGCTGCGGCGCACGATCAGCTCGATGGTCGAGGGTCTGCGTAACGGTGGCACACTCGGCGATGCCGCCGCAAAGCATCCCGAGGCCTTCCCGAACTACTACGTAGGCATCCTGCGTTCTGCCGAACTGACCGGCAAGCTCGACGACACCCTCGAGAGCCTGGCCGGCTACCTGGAGCGCGAGATCGACAGCCGCTCCAAAGTGGTGTCGGCATTGTCGTATCCGATGGTGGTTATGGTGCTGGCGGTCATCACGGTTGCGGTCCTGGCCGGCTACGTGCTGCCGCAGTTCAAACCGCTGTTCGAGGAGCTCAACGCCGAGTTGCCGCTCCCGACGCGGATGCTTCTGGGCATCTCGACGATTTTCACCGACATGATCTACATCCCGGTGATGGCCTTCGGCCTGTTCTTCGGGACGTTGTACTGGCTGTTCAAGACCGACAGCGGCAAACCGAAGAAGGAGCGGCTGCTGCTGAAGATTCCGGTCATCCGCGGCATCGTCGAGTACGCGATCCTCGAGCGGTTCTGCCGCATTCTTGCCGCCATGATGAAGGCCGGTGTGCCGTTGCCCGACGGGTTCAAGACCACCACTGAGGCCACCGACAACATCGTGTTCCGCGAGGCGCTGGAGCAGGCCCAGCAAACGATGATGGAGGGCTCCGGGTTCGCCCGCCCTCTTGCCGACACGGGTCTGTTCCCCGGTGCTGCCAAGCAGATGTTCAAGGTGGGCGAAGAGACCGGAACGCTGGACAAGCAACTCGAGATGGCCAGCATCTACTTCGACCGCGAGCTCGAGAGCCGGATCAAGAAGTTCACGATGATGTTCGAACCGGTGATGATCGTGTTCGTCGGCGCCATCGTCGGCTTCGTCGCCATGGCCCTTGTATCCGCCATGTACGGCGTCCTCGGCAGCACCAAAGACCAGATCTAGCCCTTTGATCTCGCCCGGGACCTCGGACAAGGTCGGGCTCGGGTCGCGAGTACAGTTGAGCCATGGCCGACCGAAACAGCGTCATCACCGCGGCAGACATGGACAAGATGTCCCCACAGGAACGCGCCGACGCCGTCGACGCTGCCATCATCCGCAGTTGGGATGATGTCGATCAATCGTTTCGGGACCGAGTTCTGGAGCGGGCCAAAATTCTCGCACACGATCTCCGAAGCCGTGCCTGACCGGAACGTCCGCTTCACCGAATCGTTCTTTGCCGATCTCGACGACCAACTTCCACGACAGTCCATGTCATCGCCATCGAGTTCGACACAACAATCGCTGGCGACGAAGTCCACGAACAGGGTCCTTGGGCAGACCCAGCCGGTACCAGTGACTCCGGACTCGCACGCCGATGACACAGGTCTGCGGCGTGCCTGGCCACCGGCGACCGCACATCCGATGGTGTCAACTCAAGTAGCGGTGCGGGCAACGCGCATGTCAGGAGGGACATCTTCTCAACCGTGTCTCCCGCGAAGCTCGTCGAGCTCCCAGCGAATTTCGTCGAGGCCGGGCGCGGGCATCGGCTCGGTGTCGAGAATCGCGTCGGCCGCGCGACGGCGATCTGTGGCACCTGGCAACGGTCGCACATGGACGAGGCCGTCGTCGGCTACGTCAATGACTTCGGCAATAGCGATCGCCGAACCGGCACCCACAACGATCAGCCGACCGGGCACAATTGCGGACGGGTCGATCGCCTGATCCACGTATGTCCAGAGCAACCCGGTCTCATCTGCCGTGTTCAGGTCGACGAACAGATCAATTTTCATGCTTCATCCTCTCGGTACGCCGGATTGGTGACCGTACGATGCGAGACCGCCAGCAGGCGGGCCACACTCCCATCGGGATCATCGTAGAACGTGATCGGATTCTGGACGACAGAGTTGCGCAATGGGGCGATGTCCGGCTGTTATGCGGTCCAGACCCGGTCGATCACGCCCCGGCCGATGAACACCGCAACGATGGTTCCGGCGGCCAGGAACGGGCCGAAGGGGATCGCTGTCTTGCGGCCGGCCTTGCCGACTGCCATCGCCGCAACACCGACCACCGAGCCGAACAGGAACCCGAGGAACAATCCGACGGGTACGTACGGCAATTGAAGCCAGCCGAGGTAGGCGCCGAGGAGCGGGGCCAGGCGCACGTCGCCGTCGCCGAGACCCCCTCGGCTGAGCATGTACAGCAACCCCATGAACGCGACGGCAATGGCCGCACCGGCGATCATGGTGACGATCCGCCGCGGTTCGTCGCGCACGAGTGCGGCGACCACAAGTAGCGGTGCACCGAGGATGATCGTGACATAGGTGATCTCGCGCGGTAGGCGTTTGGTGCGCAGATCGATCCAGCTCTGCAGCACCAGTCCGGCCGCCAGTACGCAGAACGCGGCGGTCTCCCACGAGGCCCCGAACTTTGCCCCCATCGCCACGAACAACCCTGCCGTCGTTAGCTCAAGTACCAGTGGTTCGATGCCGATATCTGTACGACAACGGCGGCACTTCCCCTTTAGGAACAGCCAACTGAACACAGGTACCAGATCGAGCGGGCCGAGGCGCAAGCCACACGACCCGCACCGCGATCCGGGAGCGACGATGGATTCTCCTCGGGGGATGCGTTCGGCGCCCACGGTGAGGAACGATCCGATCAACAACCCGGCGACCACGGTGATCGCCAGCACTGCCCCACTCATACGTCCTTCACAGCACCATCCACATCAACGTCCACATCAACGTCCACATCAGTCACGCTCGACCAGAGCGTCGAACAGCCCGAGGTTAGCTCCCCATGTCGAACATCGACCCCATGCTCAAGATGCTGCTCGAGGCCACCGTTGCCGCGGGGGCCAGCGACTTGCACCTCACTGTCGGCCGCCCGGCCACCGTCCGCCGCGACGGTGTGCTGGTGCCGTTCGAGGGTGTCGAGGTGCTCGACAACAACACGATGAAGCGGATGGTGATGACGCTGCTCAGCGAGACACAGGCCACCGAGTTGCACGAGGCCCGCCAGGTGGACTTCTCGTTCGGGCTCGAGGGTCTCGGCCGGTTCCGCGCCAACGCGTTCAACCAGCGCGGCGCGCTGGCGCTGGCGCTGCGCGTGATCCCCGGCAAGGTCCGCTCGCTCGAGGCGCTCGGCGCTCCGCAGGCCGCTACCGATCTGCTCAACAAGCCGTACGGGCTGGTGCTTGTCGTGGGCCCGACCGGTTCCGGCAAGAGCACCACGCTGGCAGCAATGATCGACCGGATCAATGAGACCAAGCCGTGCCACATCCTCACCATCGAAGATCCGGTGGAGTTCCTGCACACCCACAAGATGGCGATGATCAACCAGCGCGAGGTCGGCACCGACGTCAACAGCTTCACCGACGGCTTGCGCAGCGCATTGCGTGAAGATCCCGATGTGATCCTGCTCGGCGAAATGCGCGACCTCGACAGCATCTCGATCACGCTCACCCTGGCCGAGACCGGCCACCTGGTGTTCGCCACGCTGCACACCAACGACGCCTCCCAGGCGCTCGACCGCATCGTCGACGTGTTCCCGGCCGAGCAACGCGACCAGATCCAGACACAGCTGGCCAGCTCGCTGCAGGGGGTGCTCAGCCAGCGCCTGCTGCCGGCAGAAGGCGGGGGCCGAGTGGCCGCGTACGAAATCTTGATGGGCACCGAGCCGGTCCGCAACCTGTTGCGCGAGGGCAAGACCCGCCAGCTGCGCAACGTGATGATCTCCGGCCAGCAAGACGGCATGCAGACCATCGAGATGGACCTCGCCCGCCTGGTGGCCAGCGGCATCATCAGCTTCGACACGGCGGCCGAGATCAGCGCGTACCCGAAGGAGATCATGACCCTTGCGGCCACGCAGCGTTCGCAGATGCAGGCCCAGGCAACGATCGCCTCCGGCCAAGCGGCCAGCACCGGCGCCGGCCACCTCGTCGGCTCACGCTGACCGAACCCGTCGACACGACTGGGCTGACACGCGATGGGCATGATGAAGGCGCTGCCATACAAGATGCTCGGCGGTGTGACGCCGTGCCCTGGAGGATGGTTGATCCTGCCGGCGCGTCTGGCGGGAGTGACCGTGATCGTCGAGGAACCGATGGTGGTGAAGACCCTCATCGAGGTGCTCGAGTTCAAACCGAAGTTCGAAGCGGCGGCGATCTATGCGCCCGTCGGCTTCGAGGACGAACCGGCCGGTCCGTACCGGCCATGTGATGGCGAGGCCCGGGAGATGGTCGGTTGGCCGCGCCTGGTTGCGATCAAGCCGATTCCCAGTCGCGCCGCGCTGTTCGCTCCGACCCGTGAGGCTGCACGCGAGCTCGAGCCGTGGCTGACCAACGAAGATCTGCGCCGCTTTCGGTGGATCCGTGAAGCGGTCACCGAGTTCCAGCCGTTCCATCAGCGCAACTGGTTCGCCGCCCATCCCGATCTCAGCTTCTTCGTGTTGAACGGCGACCAACCGCTGACCAGCTCGCCGCATCTCCCCGAAGGGGTGTTGGAGCGGATGAACCTGATCAAGGGCAAGCTCCCAGGCGTCGAAGAAGTCGTCACGGCCACCCCGCCCGCCGGTGCCGGCCAACTGCACGTGCTGCAAGCCGCAGGGCTGCTGTGGACGGCGCGACGCGCCGCCGGAAGAGCTGTGAACCGCCTGCCGATGGACCCAAACTGGGATTCCACCGGCCTGCGCATGGAACTCGTCCGCTGACCGCCCGACGGAGCTGACCACCCGGCGGGGATGACCACCCGCCGGATGACCACCCGGTGGACGGTTGGCTGGGCACGATCGCTCGTGCGTCAGCGGACTTGAGTCGAGCTACTTTCTTCTTGGCGCGCCAT
>JANOKQ010000944.1:0-1568 GCA_031419375.1 Acidimicrobiaceae bacterium | reverse complement strand
AGCGGACCCGGCCCGCGATTCGTCACCCGGTACAGCCACCACAGCGGATCACCATCGGCAACGACGTGGTTGGCGGTGAAGTCGGCGCCGCCGGCACGTGGGGCATCATCGACAGATGTCATCGTGAACTCGGGAACACCGAACACCGGGTTCTCCCCGGGACCGGTCGCGGTACCCGGCTGCGGATCGATGAACCCGTCACCGTCGGCATCGAGACCTGGACGTTGCGTCACGACGAACGCGTCGAGATCGAGGCCCCCAGATCCGCCGAACCATGCCGCAACATCGGGTTCGGAGACGAACGAATCAGTCACGCCCGGGTCTCGTTCCGACGTTGCCGACAACGTTGCGGTGAGGGACTGTTGACCGGCGACCACACGCATCTCGGCCGAGCAGGTGACCACGTCGCCAACTTCGAGCAGCAACGGCTGACCGTCGCCGTCGAGGAAGCCGTTGCAGTCGAGCGAGCCGGGCTCGATCGGTGCCGGTGTCGCCGTCGTTGCCCCAGCGGACATCGTCACCTGTGCATTCGCCAACGCGACATTGCCGCTGTTGCGAATTACGGCACTGATCGACACCGATGAGCCGACAGGCACAACCGGATTGTCGTCGCTGTCGGTGACACATTCCCCAATTGGTCCCGTCGAATCCGTCGGCTCATCGGCGCGACACCCATTCGCATACACCTCCACCTCCACTGCCGAAGATGGGGCGAACACGCCGACGTTGGCGATCGTGGCCGCGGTGGCGTCGCTGGTGTCGGAGGTGCCGATCACGATCGGTGGGGTGACCGCTGTGCCGACCACGCGTTGGCCGCCGCCGTTGTCGATGCCGTTGTCGGCGGTTTTCTGATCGGCCCATGACACCGACGAGGTGCGTGTTCCGGCGGGCAGCGCCACCTCGACCGTGTACGTACCGGGCAATGGATCGGCGAAGCGGAACGTGCCATCGAGGGCGCTGAGCGAACGCTGCACCACCTCACCCGCGGCGATGAGTTGCACGGCGGCGCCGGGGACGCCCGGCTCGTCCGGATCGATGATGCCGTCGTCATCGAGATCGTTCCACACCCGTCGCCCGATCGCCGTCGAGCGTTGCAAACCGAATGCGCCAGGCTCAGCAGGAATCGCGATCAGATCGATTCCGGCGGCACCGGCAACGGTACGTACTGCCACCGGAACGGTTTCGATCCGCTGATCACCGGGAGCGGGCACAGGGAGGTCTGCCGTCGCGGGGAGCGACGGAGCCACCGTCGGCTGGGTTGCCGGCGGCTGGGGTACCGGCGCTGGTCCAGCAACCGACGAACCGGTCGCCACCGTGGATGTCGGCCCCACCGCCAACGACTCCACCGTCGGCGGCGGGGCGGGTGGGGCCGGCGCGACCGGAACGGGTACCGCGGCAAGGTTCTCCGTTTGGGTGGCCGCCTGGGTGTCGGCACCTGTTACGACGGTCCCGCCCGGCACTGCAATCGTCGTCGTTGTCGCAATCGTCGTCGTTGTCGCAATCGTCGTCGTTGTCGTTGTCGTTGTCGTCGTCGTTATCGCATCGGTTGACGCAGGTGCGGGGTCAAC
>JANOKQ010000943.1:0-6016 GCA_031419375.1 Acidimicrobiaceae bacterium | reverse complement strand
CATCCGCCGACGACTTCCAGTTGTCGATCGATGACCTGCGCGCCTCCGAACGGGCCAACGGCACGATCGCCGCCGGGTCGATGGTGATCATCCGCACCGGGTTCGAGGATCGCTTCGGCACCCCGGCCTACGGCGACCCGGCTCCTGGCTTTTCCGGGGCGGCGGTGCAGTGGATGGTCGAGGAGCGCAACATCGGCGGGGTCGGCTCGGACACGTTTGGTCCCGACGCCACATCCGATGCCGCCTTGGATGCTACGTACACGATCCTGGCCAACGACCGTGTGGCGATGCCCGGACTCGCCAACTTGGGTTCGCTCGGTGCCACCGGTGACATCATCATCGCTTCTGTGGTGGCGTTGCAGGACGGTTCCGCCTTCGAGACCGACCCGCTTGGCTGCCTGGGCCGCCCCAAGCGCTAACCGCGCAACCGGTTGCCGACCAGGCCCAGCCCGGATTCAGCGCAGCCCGGCTCAGCCCGGCCCAGCGCAGCCCAGCCCGGATTCAGCGCGGCAGCAGGCCAATGTGGTCGTAGGCCCGTTGCAAGGTGGCTTGCGCCACGGTGCCGGCTTTGTCGGCGCCGGTGCGCAGCAACGAGGCAAGCTCGCCCCGGTCGCTGAGCAGTTCGCTGTAGCGGGTTTGGATCGGTCGCAGCATCTCCACCACGGCTTCGCCGGTGTCGGCTTTCAACGGGCCGTATTGGGTGTAGCCGGCGGCAAGATCAGCGGGCGAGCCGCCAACGCACGCCGACAGGATTTCGAGCAGGTTGGACACGCCTGGCTTGGCTTCGCGGTCGAAGCGGACATCGCTGTCGCTGTCGGTGACGGCGCGCTTGAACTTCTTGATGATCGCTGATCGATCGTCGAGGAGGTTGACGAGGCCGCTGTCGCTGGCGGACGACTTGCTCATCTTCGAGGTGGGGTCCTGCAGGTCCATCACCCGCGCCCCGGCTTTCGGGGTGACGGCTTTGGGGACCACGAACGTGTTGCCGAAACGGCTGTTGAAGCGCATCGCCACATCGCGGGTGATCTCGATGTGCTGGCGCTGGTCGTCGCCAACGGGTACCTCGTCGGCGTCGTACAGCACGATGTCGGCGGCCTGCAATGCCGGGTAGGTGAACAACCCTGCGGCGATGAACTCGCCCTCTCGCTTCGCGGTCTTGTCTTTGAACTGCGTCATCCGGGTCAGCTCACCGAAGCTGACGGTGCACTCCATCACCCACCCGAGTTGGGAGTGCTCGGGCACATGGCTCTGCACGAACACGGTGGCGATGTCGGGATCGAGGCCGATCGCGAACAGCATCGCGGCCATGTTCATGGTTGCCTCGCCGAGGGTGCCGGGGGTATCGGTGACAGTGAGCGCGTGGAGGTCGACGATTCCGTGGAAGGCATCGCAGTCGTGCTGGCCGGTGGCCCAATGCACCAGTGCACCCAGGTAGTTGCCCAGATGGACATCGCCAGTTGGTTGGATGCACGACAGCACTCGGGTCACGGCCAGCACGCTACCGAGGCACACCGCCTCACCGGAGCTAGTTTTGGGTCATGGCGTTCGACGTGGCCACCGCGGTCTACGAGGGTCCCTTCGACCTCCTCCTCCACCTGATCCTCAAAGAGCAGGTCGACATCTACGAGGTGTCGTTGGCCAAGATCGTCGACGCGTACCTCGTCGAGATCGAGAGCATGCCCAGCCTCGATCTCGATATCGCCACCGAGTTCTTGATGATCGCGTCGACGTTGGTGGAACTCAAGGCCCGCCGCCTGCTACCTGGGCGAGACGACGTGGATCTCGACGACGAACTGGCGCTGTGGGAAGAACGCGACCTGCTGCTGGCTCGACTACTGGAATGCAAGACGTTCAAGGACGTCGCCACCGTGTTCTCCCGGTACGCCGACGACGCCGACCTGTCGTTCCCCCGGGAATGCGGTGCGGATGAGCGCTTCGAAGAACTGGTGCCCGACATGATGGAGGGCGTCACCCCGAAGCGGCTGCACTCGGCGTTCATGCGGGCGACCACCCCCCGCCCCGTCCCGCGAGTCGACCTGTACCATGTCGCCCCCGTGCGGGTCAGCGTGGCTGATGCCCTGGCGGAACTGCTCGACGAACTGCCCCGTGTGGGACGCATCTCGTTTAGCCGGCTCACCAGCGGACTGGTGGAGCGGCTGGAGGTGATCGTGCGCTTCCTTGCGCTGTTGGAGCTGTTCAAACAGGGTCTGGTCGAGCTGGATCAGACCGAGCGTTTCGGCGAGATCGAGATCACCTGGACTCCCGACGCAACCCTCGGCGAGCGCGGCGAGGCTGCCTACGCCGGGTCGGTACTGACCATTGACGACTATGAAGGATGACGACGGAGATGCCGGACGACGAGATGAACGACGACGAGATGCCGGACGACGAGATGCCGGACGAGATGAACCACGAGCCCCCCGGTAACGGGCCAGGTGTGCCCGATGCCGAGACTGTGCGCGCGATCGAAGCGATCGTGCTGGTCGCGGTCGAGCCGGTACCGGCCGAGTTGTTGGCGCAACTGCTGGAGCTGCCGGTGGTGATGATCGAACGGCTGTGCCACGAGTTGGCCGCGAGCTACGACGAGGCCGGCCACGGATTCCAAATGGTGAAGGTCGCTGGCGGCTATCGCTACCAATCGCACGCCGACGTATCGCCGTATGTGGAGCGCTACCTGCTCGACGGGCAACGGGCCCGGATGAGCGCTGCCGCGCTGGAGACGTTGGCCATCGTCGCCTACAAGCAGCCGATCTCGCGTTCGCAGGTGGCATCCATCCGCGGGGTCGACCCCGATGGTGTGCTGCGCACCCTGCAGGCGCGCGGGTACGTCACCGAAGTTGCCCGCGACGCCGGTCCGGGCCAGGCGATCCTGTTCGGCACGACCTCGTCGTTCCTCGAAAAGCTGGGTATCGACTCGTTGGCCGATCTGCCCCCGATCGCCGAGTTCGTTCCCGGCCCGGAGGTGGTCGAAGCTCTCGAACACGGCTTGCGGTTGGAACCGCACACCCCCCATGGAACCTGAGCCGCCGGAAGCAGGATGGGAACCGGAGCCGCCACTGTGGGAACAGTGGGCGGCAGCGTCGGCGGCGTTGCCGCAGGGCGAGCGGCTGCAGAAGGTGCTGGCTGCCCGCGGGTGGGGAAGCCGACGTGTGTGCGAGGACATCATCGCCGCGGGACGAGTTGCGGTCAATGACGTGGTGGCGGTGCTCGGTCGGCGTGTCGACGTGGACCACGACCTGGTCACCGTCGACGGTGTGCCCATCGGCACTCGGCCCGGCATGGTCTACTACCTGCTCAACAAGCCGACCGGCGTGGTGACCACGGCAAGCGACCCGCAGGGCCGCCGAACGGTCGTCGATCTGGTTCCCGACACCCCACGGGTGTTCCCGGTCGGCCGACTCGACGCGGCGACCGAGGGACTGCTGCTGCTCACCAATGATGGTGAGCTCGCCCAACGTCTCACCCATCCCAGCCACGGTGTGGACAAGGAGTACCTCGTCGACGTCGACGGTGGCGCGGTGGCCCAGGGCAAGTTGCGTTCGCTGCGCGAGGGCATCCAGCTCGACGACGGGATGACCTCCCCGGCACAGATCTCGCAACCGTCGCCAGGTGTGCTGCGGGTGACGATCCACGAGGGTCGCAATCGTCAGGTGCGGCGAATGTGCGACGCAATCGGGCACCCCGTGCGGCGGTTGGTGCGAGTACGGATTGGCACCCTGCAGGACCGCAACCTGCGCCCTGGGCAATGGCGCGAGCTGGAGCAGCGTGAGCTCACGGCGTTGATCGAAGCGGTCGGCGCGCGTGGTACCCCGGTAGATTCCTAGCCCGTGACAGCGATCAACGCCGACGAGCATGCCATGGGGCCGGCTGTGTTGCGGCGCGCCAACATCGTCGGACTGGGTCTGATCGGCGGCTCGATCGGGCTGGCCTTGGCCGAACGTGGCTGGGTCGTCAACGGCGACGACGCCGACCCGTCACGCAGCGAACGGGCGCTGGCGATGGGGGCGATCCAACGGATCGGCATCGATCCGCATGCGACGATCACGTTCGTGGCAACCCCGGTGCTGGCTCTCGTCGACCAGGTGAAAGTCGCTCTGGCCGAAACGGGCGGCGTAGTCACCGATGTCGGTAGCGTCAAGGCCGGCGTGGCCGCTTTGATCGGAGATCCACGCTTCGTCGGGGGCCACCCGATGGCCGGGAGCGAACTCGATGGGCTCGACGGTGCCGATGGCTCGTTGTTTCAGGGCGCCGTGTGGGTGCTCACACCGACGGCTTCCACTGCCGACACCACGTTCAGCGCGGTGGCTGCGGTCGTCGCCGAGCTCGGCGCCGAAGTGATCGCGCTCCCACCGGCACGCCACGACGAGGTGGTCGCCGTGATCAGCCACGTCCCGCACCTGGCCGCAGCCACCTTGATGGGGCTCGCCAGCCAACGGGGCGAGGAGCATGCCGCACTGTTGCGGCTGGCCGCTGGCGGCTTCCGTGACATGACGCGCATCGCCTCTGGGCATCCGGCGATCTGGATCGACATCTGCGCCGAGAACCGTACGGCGATCCTGTCGGCGCTCGACTCGTTGATGGCGGGCCTGGCCGATATGCGCCATCTGGTGTCGGTCGATGACCGCGCCGGGCTGTACGACCGGCTGAACCGTGCCCGCGAAGCTCGCGCCAACCTGCCGAGCCGAGTCAATCAACCCAGTGAGTTGGCCGAGGTGCGCATCCCGATCCCGGACCGCACCGGTGCCGCAGCCGAGATCTTCACCCTGGCCGCCGAGCTCGGTGTCAACATCGCCAGCTTCGAAGTGGTGCACAGCGTTGAAGGCAACCGCGGCATCGCCGTGATACTCGTCGACGCGGCGATCGCCGATGTGTACCGCGGAGGGCTACTGGCCCGCGGCTACCGGCCAGCCGTGCAACGGCTCCAATGAGCGCCGTCCAATGAGCGCGGCGCCCGGCCCCGACCAGCGCCCCTGGCGCATTCGGACGATCACGCCACCGTTGGCAGCATCGGTGCGCGTGCCCGGCTCCAAAAGCGTCGCCAACCGCGCGCTGGTGTGCGCCGCGCTGGCAGATGGGGTCTCGGAGATCACGGGTGTACCCCCCGGCGACGACTCGGCGGCGATGATCGACGCCCTGCGGCTGCTCGACATCGGCGTGACGGCTGGGACGTTGACCGGCCACGTGGTCGTGGCTGGACGCGCTGGGCGGATCGGCCCGGACCGCGACGGCGACCAGAGCACCGAGGGCCACGCCTGGCTGGGCTCCGAGCACATCACGTTGCCGACGCGCTTGGCCGGCACGACCTCGCGCTTCGTGACGGCGCTCGCCGCGCTCGGCGAGGACATGATCACCATCGACGGAGAACCGTCGCTGCGCGACCGCCCGATGACCCCGTTGCACGATGCGCTTCGGGCGATGGGTGCCAAGGTGGTGGCGGGCGAACGATGGGGCCATCTCCCGGTGACCATCTCCGGACCGATCGCGCCGGTTCACGGCCGTGTGGCAGTTCGTGGTGATGTGTCCAGCCAATACATCACCGCGCTGATGTTGATTGCTCCGGCCATTCCCGGGGGCCTGCACATCGACCTGACCACTCCGCTGGTCTCGCGCTCGTACCTCGGGATCACCGCCGCGGTCATGGCCGCGTTCGGGATCGACGATGTCGTGATCGGTGAGGATCACGTCGAGGTGGGGCAGGGCACCTACCGCGCCACGGCGTACGCGGTGGAACCCGATGCCAGCTCTGCCGGATATCCGTTGGCCGCTGCCGCGATCGTCGGTGGCACCGTTCATGTACCCGGGCTCACTGCCGCCTCGCTGCAAGGTGACGCCCGGTTCGCGCCAGTGCTCGGCGACATGGGTTGCACGGTCGTGGTCGACGACCGGGGAACTACCGTCACCCGCGACGGCCAATTGCGCGGTATCGACATCGACATGGTCGACATGTCCGACCTGGTACCCACGCTTGCTGTCGTCGCTCCGTTTGCGCGCACCCCCACCCGCATCACCGGCGTCG
>JANOKQ010000942.1:0-4472 GCA_031419375.1 Acidimicrobiaceae bacterium | reverse complement strand
CACACCTTGTCACCGAAATGCTCACGCACCTCCTTGACGACCTGATCGGACAACTTGGTCCTGGCGTCATACATGACACACACGATGGTGCTGACATCGAGCGTCGGGTTGAGGTTTCGCTTGATCAGATCGACGTTGCGCAACAACTGACCGAGCCCTTCGAGTGCGTAGTACTCGCACTGAATCGGCACGAGCACCTCATTTGCTGCATTGAGGCCATTCACGGTGAGTAGCCCTAGCGAAGGCGGACAATCAATCAGCACATAGTCGTAGACGTCGAGCACCGCTTCGATCGCCCGACGAAGTCGGTTCTCACGGCTAAACGCCGGCACCAGCTCAATTTCCGCTCCGGCCAGGTCGAGGCTGGCGGGGGCGACAAAGAGGTTCCGCACGGCAGAGGGCTCGATGCAGTCCTCCAGCGGAACCTCGTGCATGATCACGTGATACATCGATGTCTCGAGGCCGCGATTTTCGATGCCGAGCCCTGTCGACGCATTGCCCTGCGGGTCTAGGTCGATGACCAGGGTCTTAAACCCCAGTTCGGCCAGGCAGGCTCCTAGGTTCACGGTGGTGGTCGTCTTGCCGACGCCACCTTTTTGATTCGCGATTGCGATGACGCGGGGGAGTGGCCGACCGACCGGTGGTGGGACTTCCGTCGGCACCGCCGTCTCCGCTGCCGGCTCGTTAGTTGGTGTACTCAACGACATAGGCGAGTGGGCTCCTCCATCATGAACCAGGCGGCTGCAGCGATCGTTGATCGGCTGAGCGCAAACGAACATCGTGAGGCTAGCAAGCGCACCGTCGAGATTCAGTGATGCCCGTGACGAGGGCTCAATGTTTCACGTGAAACACTCGACGTGCCATCAGAAGCGACGGACTCTGCGCCAGACGGCGAAACCGGGCTGCCAGCACGCATTATGTAACCAGGCATTCGCGACGCCAGACACCGTGCGCTCATGAAATACCAGCACGAACGAAGTTGGTGGCGGCTCAACACCTCGGAGGAGTCGATGTCGGTCCGACCAACCAAGGATGAATCCGCCGACCATGACGATTCTCGCCCCTCAGTTCACCAGTTGATTCTGGGCTCGAACTCGAATAAGCGGAGCAAGGACGATCACCTCATCATCATCCCAAATGTCACACAGACCGACGGCGGACGGAGCGAGATGGTCAAAGCAACGGTGCAGCAGTCGCGGCGGTCGCCGGAAGGCACCGGGTACCGCCTCGTGCGCGACGGGTCGTACTCGCGATCTGATCCGGATAGTGATCGGGAAGCGATCAGAATAGCGATCAAGATCGAGTGAGAGTTCCGCTTCGCTGTCGATCACCGGGATTCGCACTCCTGCATCGAAACTGCGGATGCTCACTCGAGTCCGCAGACGCATTCGCCATCGGGTTTCGCGCCCGCAAACGTCACGCAGCTCCGCGCCGGGTCTGCGGTAGATCGCTTGGCCGGGTTCACGCTCGGTCGCTCGGCGAGCGCGCGAGCGCCCGGTCGGGTGCGCGGCTCCGCGGTCAGGTTCACGGCACTGGAACCGGTTTCGGCGGTAGATCGGTCGCTCGGGTTTGCGACCGGGACTTGGTCAGGTTCGGGCTCGGCCGACCCGTACTCGACGTTTCACGTGAAACACTCGCACCGCGCCGAGGTGGTGGCGACGACCATGCCACGAACAGCTCCGGGCTTGGACGTCTAGAATTCCGTACCACCAGTTCGAGCCACGGATGGTGGATCCTTGCTCACATTCGTTCGAAGGCGACGCTCGGCGAGTCGACCGGTACTGGAACACGAATCGCGGGCGGCAGGGCAGGGCCATGGCATGAAGTCGGCGCGGGCGAACTGGTTCCTCGTTTCTTCGTCGGGTCTGGCTGGCTTGCGGTGCTCGGCTCACACAAGCCAGGGGATTTCCTTTCGCCAGGACATGTGTACCTGCTGATCATCGGACGACCACCGAAATCCTCCACGGTCGACGTCGGCGCCCGGGACACCACCGGCCTGTAGGAACGCGCAGCACTTCGACCATGAAGAGCCACACCAGGCGACGGGCGACGGGCGACGGGCGACCAGACGGGCGACCAGACGGGCGACCAGACCACGAATTGACGTGGCCAGCCCAGCACGACGGATCCGTGCAGGCAATCCCGCGACGTCGCTTCGTTCCCCCTCCTTGTTTCACGTGAAACATGGGCGCCGCGCCCTCTCGCCTCCGGTCGCAACGTAGCAGCAACGGGCTGCTGAAAATCGCATAGGTGACGTGCGACCACCACCCGGTTCGAAAATCGGCACCGAGTCAGCCTGTGGGCGGCCGGAGAGCAAATCGCCGCTCAGGTGATTGCCGGGCGGAGCAGCCGGAGAACCGGTGGACGTGGTGTCGACAGAACGGCAGCGCTGAAACGTCGCGCGCGGGCGTACCCGTGATGCGCTGCGTCCTGCCTGCACAACTTGCATCTCACGCAGCGATAGCTTCACCTGTTCCAGCGACCTCGGCGCGGCCACCAGCACCGCGAGTCTCCAGTCAGGCCTCGACGCGCACGCGCGCCCAGCACCGCACGGGGCCTCGACGACCAGCATCGCGAAACCCGCTGAGAGAAACCAGTGTGGGGTCCCACCGATCAGCGTTCCCGGGTGGCTCGCTGACAACCAGCACCCCGCCGTGGTTCAGCATCGGGGCAGCGGACTCCACGACCACCTCGGGCGCACCGAAGCTCCGTGCGGTCACCACGTCGACCAACGGCGGCGCGCCCGCCAGATAGTTGCGGACATCGCCTTCGTACACGACGACTCGGTCGCCCAACTCAAGGGCGAGCACCCCGTACCGGAGCAGGTCACAGCGCTTCGACCGACGCTCGATCAACGTGACGTGCGCGGTGGGGCAGCGCACGGCCACCACCAGTCCCGGGAGCCCACCTCCGGAACCTAGATCCACGATCGAGGTCGCACGTGTAGCAACCTCGGCAAAGTGTTCGGCATGGGCCACGGCCTTGACCAGGTCACCCCGGCCGATCCCACCACGACGTTGAATCTCGGCTACGACCAGCAACAGCTGGTCGGTCATTCCACCGGCGCGATGACCACACAACGACGCGGATCGTCACCCTCGGAGCGGGTCGCGACGCCTTCGAAGTCGGCAAGCGCGTCGTGGATTGCTTTGCGATCAGGGGATGACATCGGCTCCAGCCGCTTCGCGCTTCCATCAGCAATGACCTGCTCGGCTACCTGCACAGCAAAGCGCGAGAGCGCGACCTTGCGTCGCTCGCGGTAACCCCCCACGTCCACCCGCAGCCTGGTATCGTGGTCGCCGAGTCGTCGCTGAGCAGCGACCCGGGTGAGTTCCTGCACAGCCTGCAGCGTGGCGCCGCGGGGCCCGACGAGTACTCCGAGCTCGACCCCTTCAACATTGAGCTCGATCTCATCGCCCTCGTAGCTCACCGTTGTCGTTCCCGACAGCCCGAACGATGCGACCAGTGAATCAACGAAACGCTTGGCCTCGTCGCCGACTTGTTGAGGATCCACGGGAATCTCCCTGTTCTGGGCACCACTCGGTGCGCTGACCTTCGATGCTTCTGCTGGGCGCGCACGGCGACCGCCCTGACCCGAGCGAGGGGTGGACCTGCCACCCGCAGCGCGCGCCGCATTCTCACCATTGGCCTCGGTACCAGTGGCAGTATCGGCGTCTGACGAACTCTCGACATCCGTTTGTTCGCTTGCGTCCGCCGGTGAGGCGCTGACCTGGCGAGGCGCGCGCGCGGCGCGCTTGGCGCGGCTGGGGCTGCTCACACCGGTCGAGGTGTCCGGTGGGGGGCTTGCGGTGAGCACGGAGGTGCTGTCGGTCTCGCCGCGTTCGGGACGGCGCTTGCGATCGCGACGCTCGGCTTTGGCTCGCGGTTGTGTCGGACGAACCCGGGCGCGGACCCGCGCCTCGCCGCGCACTCGACCGAAAAGCCCAGCGCGCGGTTCGTCGACGATTTCAAACTCGGCGTCGTGTTCATCCACACCGAGCTGGTCGAGCGCCAAGCCTTTGGCTTCCTCGATTGTCTTGGCTGTTGTTTCCACCCATTCCATGGTGTGTGTCCTACTTCTTCTTCTGCGCGTTGGGCGGAGATGGTCGATTGGTGCGAGCTGGGGGGGTCGGTCGGCCCATACGCCCTGACGGTGTCGGCCGGTTCTTGGGTGGCGTCACTCGCTTGCTGACCGTCACCGTGGAGTTCTTGCCGCCGGAGGTCTTGGCTGCTGCGCCACCCTTGCCTGGAGTCGTTCGTCCGGACGAGTCCTTCGTGGCTGCCATGTCACGACGCGCTTGGGCGAACATCCCGCCACCACCGCCATCTGCTTTGGAGATCTCCCGTGCCCGTTCGCCGGCCTTGAGTGCCTGCTGGCCGAGCGATTCGTCGCCGTGGTAGAAGCGGCGGGTGATGTACCACTGCAGGGCGATGCGGATGATCGCCTGCGCCATGTAATAGATGACGAGGCC
>JANOKQ010000941.1:0-1564 GCA_031419375.1 Acidimicrobiaceae bacterium | reverse complement strand
GTCACGTTGGTCAGCGCGCCGACCTCGACGATCGCCGCGCCTCGCTCGTCAGCGACCAGCACCAACCCGTCAGCGTTGGTGGTGTCGGCATCGATCAGCTGCACATCTCCGGTCAGTGCCCCGCCGCCACCCGAGTCGAGCACCAACGCGCCCGCCTGGTCGGTGATGACGAGGCCGACTCGACGGCCGGCCACGATCTCGTCGACGAGCGCAGCGTTCCCACCGAATGCGGCGACTCGGGCGGCCAACACCGATGACAGGAACGGCCCGCTGGCCAATGAGCGGCCGATTTCACGGAAAAGCACCGCCTCGTCGGCGAGACCGCAGCCGATTCCCCCGTGGGATTCGGGCAGGCCGAGACCGAACCAGCCGAGCTCGGCCGCCGCAGCCCACGCTGCGTCATCGACGTTGGATGGTTCGCGGAACATCTCGCGCGTCCTCGAGATCGGCCACCGGTCGCGCAGGAAGGCGGCCGACGAATTGACGATTTCGGTTTGTTCGGATGACGGGAGCAGATCCATCGGGTGTCTCCTGGCGGCGATCAGCGGGGCAGGCCGAGCACGCGCTCGGCGATGATGTTGCGTTGGATCTCGGAGGTTCCGCCGCCGATCGATGCGGAGTAGGCCACGAGCTGGCGTTCGCCCCAGTAGCTCTCTTCGTCGTCGTCGCTGAGCCCAAGCGCGCGCGGGCCGATCACGTCGAGCGCCAGCCGGTACACCCGCTGCGCCAGGTCGGCGTACTGCAACTTCAGCATCGAGCCCTCCGGTCCGGGCTCGGACGATCTGGCGTTGTTGGAGATGCCGAGGTAGGTGAGTGCACGCAGCGCGGCGCAATCAGCCCTGGCCTTAGCCAGCCGGTGCGCGATTGATTCGTCGGCGATGGCTGGCCGCCCGTTGACGGACCGACGCGTGCGGGCCACGCCGATCAGCTTCTCGACGCTCGACGACAACTGGACCTGGTTGATCGTGAACGCGGTGCCGCGCTCGAACGACAGCGTCGACATGGCCACGCTCCAGCCGGCGTCGATCTGGCCGACCACGTTGGCCAGGGGGATGCGCACCTCGTCGTAGAACACCTCGGCGAAATCCTCGCCGCCATCGATGGTGGTGATCGGCCGGATGTCGATTCCCGCCGAACGCATGTCGCAGATGAGCCAGGTGATCCCCTTGTGCTTGGGTGCATCGGGGTTGGTGCGGACCAGCAACTCTTGATAGTCGGCCAGATGGGCAAAGCTCGTCCAGATCTTCTGCCCGGTGACCACCAACTCGTCCCCATCGATCACCGCTTTGGTGCGCAGGCTGGCCAGATCCGACCCCGCTTCGGGCTCGGAGAAACCCTGGCACCACACGACCTCACCGCGCAGGATCTGCGGCAGGTGGGCAGTGCGTTGGTCGGCAGTGGCCCGAGCCATCAGCGTCGGGCCGGCATGGGCAAGGCCGACGAAGCGTGTATCGATCGGTTCCAGACCCGTACGGGCGTACTCCTCGCTCCAGATCAACTGCTGGGTCAACGAAAGTCCGCGGCCGCCGTACTCGACCGGCCAGGCAACACCGGCCCACCCGGC
>JANOKQ010000940.1:0-12757 GCA_031419375.1 Acidimicrobiaceae bacterium | reverse complement strand
CGGGCCGCCCGCTTCCGCCACCCGAGCGCGCCGAGCTCGGAGAAGGTGAGATGGGCTGCGAGCAGGTTCTCGCGCGGATCCACGCCGAGCGCGCCGAGGGCGACCTGCGCCCTCGCCAACTCGAACGGAATTCCGATCGTGCGGCAGCTGTCGACGGCCTCACGGGCTGCGTCGGGGTCTCGATGCGCGAGAGCGCGGGCGCGGAGCGCGATGGCCCAGGTCAGCGACAGCGCGTCGCCCGGCACGATCTGATCGACGAGCAGTTGCGCGTGTGCTTCGTCGCCTTCCTCCAGAGCGAGATCGGCCAGCTCTTCGAGGAGCAGGGCCGTCTCCACCGGCGGGCGCGGGCCAGTCGAGCCGAGGAACGTCGAGATCGAGCGCTGTGCGCCGACAACGTCGCCGAGGCTGCGCTGGGCGGCCGCACGGGCGAGCGTGACGAGGCCTTCGATTCCGCGTGACGGGGTGTGCAGGTCGGGCTGCAGTGACCGCACCCGATCGAGGTCACCGCGAGCGGCACTGATCAGCGCCTCGTAGCTGCGTAGGATCCCCACACAGATCATCGCCTGACGCTGGATGAGGTCGAATGCTGCCCGACGGGCGAGCTCATGCGCCTCGTCCCACAGGCCCCGGTAGTACAGGGCGTGCACCATCGGTGCCTCGACCTGACCGCCGTAGCTCGTCTCGGACGTGTTGGTGCGGAGGGCGCTCGCGGCGAAGAGGTAGCGGTCGGCGTCGACGAGGAATTCGGAGAACGCTCCGGTCGAGCACTCGAATGCGCGAGCGTCGTGGAGCGTGCTCCGGCTCTGCGTGCTGCAGCTGACGTCCACCTCCGCCATCCTCGTGAGGATTTCTGCGCGGAGGTCCTGACGCGGGCTCAGCCGGGTGTAGTGGAGGAGGTGGGTGAGGGCGACCACCTCCCCCGCAGTACTCGCGCTGCGTGCGTCCAGGGCGTCGCCGAGTTGCGCCTCCGCCTCCGCACCTCGACAGACCTGAGCCAGGAGATGCGTGCGCTGCGCGAGCAGCGGAACAGCGGGAGCGCCGGCCGCGAGCTCCTCGTCGATCAGCGCCAGGGCCTCGTCGCCGCGGCCACAGATGTACAGCGCATTGACGACCATGCTCGCCACACGGCGACGGATGGGGCCCTCTCCGCCGAACGCCAGCACCCGTCGCCCGGTCGCGACAGCCTGACCGGGGCGGCCGCCGATCAGGAGTTGACGCGTCTGCATCATCAGCGCGTTCTCGTGGGCGGCTCCCTGCGGGAGCAGGTCAGCGACGCTCTCGTACCAGCCGGCGGATACGAGCGGTGCTGCGCGGCCGGACACGCGGGCCGCTTCGAGGAGGACCTCGACGGCGCGGAGATCACCAGGGTTCGCCGACTCCGCGACGTGTGTCGCCAGCTCCAGCGGGCTGATCGTGACTCCGGCGCGACGCTCCTCGTCGAGGGCCTCAGCGATCACTCCGTGAATCCGTCGTCGCTCCGCGGGCCCGATGCTGTCGTACACGCTGTCGCGCAACAGCGGGTGGGAGAACTCATACCTCGCCTGCGCGGTCCTCACCACGAGTCCACTTTCGACGAGACGATCGAACGTATCGGCGATGACGGCCGACGTGTCGCCCGTCAGACGTTCGAGGAGCGGCAGGTGCCTCAGCGAGAACCGCCCGAACGTCGACATCACGCGGGCGACGTCGACCTCGGGCCCGCCCGTGCCGAAATAGCGGCGCAACGCAGTGGCGTCCCCGGCGAGCGTGGGGAGCGGGCCGACGAGTCGCGCCGGCTCGCCGTCGGCGATCAGGCCGCAACGGCCGGCGTGTCCCAACGTCTCCTGCACGAAGAACGGGTTGCCCCGGCTGCGCTCAAACACGACATCGACGAAGTCGTCATCGGGTGAGCGTCCAAGCGACGAGGTCATCAAAGCCCTCACCTCCAGCCGATCAAGCCGATTCAGCTGGATGACCTCGGCCCGGCCCTCCGCTTGGAGGTGGTCCAACAGGCGAGAGAGTTGGATGCTCGATTTTCCGGAGAGGCTCCTCGACGTGACGATCAGCAGCAGTGCGAGCCCGACCGTGTGACGACAGAGCAGGGAGATGAGGTGGATCGACTCCGCATCAGCGAGCTGGACGTCCTCCAGCGTGACGACGACCGAGGTGTGCCTGCGGCTGGTGAGGGCGAGGAAAGTGCGGAGCAGACCGAAGACGACGTTGACGTGGTCGCCCGGCTCGCCCGATCCGGCAGGAACCGTGTCGACCGCCAACGCGTGGTCCAACGCAAGGACCGCATCAAGTGTCTCGGCGTCGAGCGATGTGAGGTCGAGGCGGCCCAACATGTCGCGAAACACCGCGAAGGGGATCCCGCGGTCGAAATCGTCGGCGCGGCCAAGCAGCGCGACGCAGCCCATCAGCCGGGCGTTCTCGACGGCCTCCCATGCCAGCCGCGACTTCCCGACTCCACCCTCACCGACCACGGCGACCACCGCCGGGTTGCCCGATCCCGTCCGCTTGATGAGGTCGACGAGCGATCCGATCTCAGCCTGCCTCCCGATCAACGGTGGGTGTTGCACGCTGCTCCTCTGACGTAGACGCTTCGTTCGGCCACGGCAACAGTAGGTGATTCCCTACTGGTGCCTCCGACCCGGACGAGGCAGAGTGAGTACTCCAAGGTCACCAGGCATGCGTGCCTGCCTGACAGGACAAACAGGGGGATCGTAAATGCACCGACCGTTCGGACAACCAACTCGCGCCGTCCCGGCACCCGGACACGCCTCGCCCTCAGTTCGCCGGCTCCGCACCACGTGCGCAGCGCTACTGACGTTTGGCCTCCTCGCCGCATCGTGCGGCAGCGATGACGACAAGGACTCCACCGCGGCAGGTGCCGTCACGACGGCCGCAGCGACCGAGCCGACGGACGCGGCGACCGCCACGACGGCAGAGGCCGGTACCGAAACCACCGCGGGCAGCGGCACCGATCGCACCGGCGAGGTGATCAAGGTCGGCTACGTGAACAACGAGGGCGGGGTGTTCTCGTTGCCCGAGTTCCGCACCGGCGGCGAGGTGGCGATCGAGCAGATCAATGCCAACGGTGGCATCAACGGGGCCACCATCGAGATCGTCAACTGCATGGCCGACGCCTCACCGGAAGGCGCGATCAACTGCGCCAACACCCTCGTCGAGGAGAACGTCGTGATGGCCTACACGGGCATCGACGTCGCCTCGGACGCAGCCATCGGAATCTACGCCGAGGCCGGCATCCCGTACGTCACGTCGAACGGGTGGGGGCCAGCGCAGGAGAAGGACCCGAACGCGTTTATCCTCCATGCGGCATCGTCGGCGTACTTCGTGACGCCCCTTGCGACCCTGAAGGACCTGGGCGTGACCAAGGTCGGCATCGTCCGTGAGGACACGGTCGCAGGCGAGTCGTTCAGCACTGCTGTGCGCGGCTACGCGGAGGATCTGTTTGGCCTCGAGGTCGAGGAGATCGTGGTCGATCCCGCCAACCCGGACTGGACCGCCGCCCTGGCGACTGCGCAGTCGGCCGACGTCGGGGGCGTCTGGGGCCAGCTCACCGAACCCGGCTGCATCGGTCTCACGACCGCAGCCGCTGCGGTGTCGTTCGATGGCGTGCTGTTCGCAGGCTCCTGCAGCATCTACATCTCGGTGGTCGGCGACGCCGCAATCGGCAGCTACAACCAGACAGACGTCTACTTCCCCGACATGCGCTCCTTCGCTCCGCCGGAGATCCAGACCCGGCTCGACGAGTACGCGGCAGCGATGACCGACGCCGGGTACGAGGACCAGATCAACGGCTTCGCCGTCGCTGCCTACTCGGCGTGGTACGAGCTGCGCCCGATCCTCGAGTCGATCGAGGGCGAGATCACGGCCGAGTCCATCAAGGCTGCGCTGTCGAGCGGCGAGGTCACGCCCGGCTGGCTCGGTCCCGACATCCAGTGCGGTGGCAAGCCATGGCCGACGTCGCCGTCAGCGTGCTCGGCCTCGCTCGCCGTGTGGAAGGTCGTCGAGCTCGATGACGGCACGCTGGCCCGCGAGCTGGTCGCCGACTTCACCAACTCGTACGAACTGACCCAGAAGTAGTCCAGGGAGACGTAACCCAAAGAGGGAGTCCAGGGTGTGACCCTTGGGGCCGTGACAGCCCCGAGGGTCACCTGGCATCGGAGGCCTAGTGGATCAGTACCTTTTATTCGCGTTGATCGGTCTCGGGTTCGGGGTCATTTATGCCGCAGTCGGCATCGGTGTCGTCGTCACGTACCGAGGGACCGGTGTCATCAACTTCGCCACTGGCACGATGGCGATGTGGGGGGCTTACACGTATGACGAACTGCAGCGCAATGGCAACCTGATCCTGCCGGTGGTGGTCATCCCGCACCGGATCCACCTCGGCGACGACGTGCCCTTCCTCATCACCTTCGTCCTCGCCGTGGTGTCCTGCGGCGTGATCGGGCTCGCGGTCCACTTCCTCGTCTTCCGCCCGTTGCGGAATGCTCCGGTACTGGCCAAGGTCGTGGCGTCGGTCGGCGTGCTGTTGACGATCCAGTCCCTCACCGTGCTCCACTTCACGAGCACGGCTCGCTCGGTCGCCCCGATCCTGCCGAACGAATCGGTGTCGGTCGGGGGCGTCAGCTTTCCCCGAGACCGGCTGTGGCTGACGCTGATCGTGTCGCTGTTCGGCATCGCACTGTGGGCGTACTTCCGCTTTACGAGAACGGGACTCGCCACCCGGGCCTCGGCGGAGAACGAACGCGCAGTGTCGCTGGCGAGATTCTCGCCGCAGTTCCTGGCAGGGACCACGTGGCTGCTCTCGAGCGTCTCCGTCGGGGTCGTGGTCATCCTCACTGCGCCGACGACGATCCTCAATCCGATCACCTACACCCTGGCGATCGTGCCGGCACTCGCCGCCGCGCTCGTCGGGCGCCTGCAATCGGTGGCGATCACCGTCGCGGTCGCGCTGTCGCTCGGTGCCTTCCAGTCGATCGTCCAGTTCCAGTCGAGCAAGAAGTGGTGGCCGGATTGGGCTGCGACCGGCTTGTCGGACGCGGTGCCGTTCATCGTGATCGTCGTCGCTCTGTTCGTGGTCGGAAAAGCGCTGCCGACGCGAGGCTCGGTCCAGGCCGATCCTCTTCCGGACGTCATCAGGCCGCAGAACCGGCCCGTCGTCGTGATCTCGCTCGTCGTCGCTGGCGCTCTGGCGATGTTCCTCGTGAGCGGCAGCTACCGGTTCGGCTTGATCACCAGCTTCATCGTCTCGATGATCATGCTCTCGCTGGTCGTGCTCACGGGGCTGATCGGTCAGATCTCGCTCGCCCAGGCCGCGATCGCCGGCTCTGCGGGCTTCGCACTGTCGAAGCTGGCGACGAAGGCGGAGATCCCATTCCCGTTCTCGCTGATCCTCGCGGCCATCGGTGCCACGTTCCTCGGCGTGCTGATCGGGATCCCCGCGCTGCGGATCCGAGGGGCGCAGCTCGCCGTCGTCACACTCGCGGGAGCCGTCACCCTGGAGCAGTTCGTGTTCCGCAACACGAGCTTCTCGTCGCAGGAGGGGAACCTCATCCCCGACGCCTCCGTGTTCGGTGTCGACCTCGGGGTGCGCGAGGGCCGCAACATCGCCAGGGTCGAGTTCGGGCTGCTCGTGCTCGGGGTCCTGGCCGTGCTGTGCATCCTCGTCGCCAACCTCGCCCGCAGTGCGACGGGACGCCGCTTCCTCGCAGTGCGCTCGAACGAGAGAGCCGGCGCATCCGTCGGCATCAATGTCGCTTCGAACAAGCTGCTCGCATTCGCGATCGCCTCGTTCCTCGCCGGGATCGGCGGCGGGTTCATCGGGTACAGCCGTGGTCAGTTGTCGGCGGACAGCTTTGCGTCGCTGGTCGGCATCTCGTTCCTCGCCTTTGCCTACCTCGGCGGCATCACGAGCGTGTCCGGGGCGATCATCGCCGGCATGTCGGCTCCGCTCGGATTCACCTTCGTCCTGCTCGACCGTAACCTCGAACTCGGCAACAGCTACGCGCTGATCGCCGGGATCGGCCTCGTCGTCACTGCGATCTTCAATCCTCAAGGCATCGCGGGCGCGGTTCGCCAGAACACTGCACATCTGCGCGCCAAGCTCAAGAAGCGGACCCAACCGCACATCGCCACCCGCGCTGCGGACGAGCACCTCCTCACCACGTCGGGTGGCGCTCGGCAGCGGGCGGCGCGACCGGACTTCGCCGACGCCCAGATCGTGCTCGACGCAGTAGACGTGACCGTCCGCTATGGAGGGCTGATCGCGGTGAACAGGGTGTCAATCCAGGTCCGCCGAGGACAGATCGTCGGCCTCATCGGCCCCAACGGCGCCGGCAAGACCACGTTCATCGACGCCATCACCGGTTTCGTGCGGTCGATCGGCTCGATGACGTTCGACGGCCGTAGCGTGGCCGAACTCCCGCCGCATCAGCGGTCCCGTCGCGGCCTGGCGAGGACCTGGCAGTCGCTCGAGCTGTTCGGCGATCTCTCGGTCGAGGAGAATCTGCGCGTCGCGAGCGAGACCGCGACCGTCCGGTCGGTGGCGCTCGATCTCGTCGCCCCGCGGCGAGGAGCGGACCTCGCGGACGTCGACTGGGCGTTGGAGCTGCTCGGGTTGACGGGGTTGCGCGATGCCAGGCCGTCGAGCCTCCCGCTCGGGCAGCAGAAGCTACTGGGAGTCGCCCGCGCGCTCGCCAGCCGGCCGCAACTGGTGATGCTCGACGAGCCCGCTGCCGGTCTCGACACCTCGGAGGGGGAGGCGCTCGGCGACCGCCTCTTCGATATCGTCGACCACGGGATCTCGGTGTTCCTCGTCGATCACGACATGGGCCTCGTCCTCGACGTGTGCGACTACATCTACGTGCTCGACTTCGGTCGGATCATCGCCGAGGGCACGCCAGCCGAGATTCGAACCGACGACAACGTGATCACCGCCTACCTGGGTCGGGAGACGGTATGAGCCTCATCGAGGTGCGCGACCTCACGGCCGGACACGGCGGCATCCCCGCCGTGCGCAACCTGTCGTTAACCGTCGAGCAGGGAGAGATCGTGGCCCTGCTGGGTCCCAACGGGGCCGGCAAGACGACCACCTTGTTCACCATCGCCGGGGTGCTCCCGGTCATCGCGGGCGAGGTGATCGTGCTCGGGTCGTCGGTGCGCGGTGTGAGTCCCCACGTCATCGCCCGACGCGGACTGGCCCTCCTCCCGGAAGACCGCGGCATCTTCTTCCAGCTGACGGTTGCGGAGAACCTCCGCCTCCACCGGCACGGCGCGAGCACGATCTCCACCGACAAAATACTTGGCTACTTCCCGGCGCTGGAGCCGATCATGGCCCGCAAGGCGGGTCTGCTGTCAGGCGGTGAGCAACAGATGCTGGCGCTCGGATGCAAGTTGATCGCCGACCCGAAGGTGCTGATGGTCGACGAGATGAGCCTCGGGCTCGCCCCGATCATCTTCGAGCGGCTGCTCCCGGTGCTGCGCCAGATCGCCGACGATTCCGGTGCCGGAGTGCTGCTCGTCGAGCAGCACGTCCACGCCGCGTTGCGTACGGCCGACCGTGCATACGTGCTCAGCCACGGCGAGATGGTCATGTCAGGAACGGCGGCCGAGCTCGATGAGCGTCGTGCCGTGTTGGAGACCAGTTACATGGGCGGCAAGGCCCTCGAAGGAGAGGAAGATCGATGACCACTGTCGAAGGGACCAGCGACGCGAGGTTCGAGCGAATGCGTGACATCCTCGGCGCAAGCCTCGACTCGGGCGAGGACCTCGGGGGTTCTGTCGCCGTGACGATCGACGGCGAGTTCGTCGTCGACATCTGGGGCGGGTGGGCCGACGTCGATCGGACACAGCCGTGGACGAAGGACACGATCACCAACGTTTGGTCGACCACCAAGACCATGACGTCGCTCGCCGCGTTGGTCCTGGTCGACCGCGGCCAGCTCGACGTGAACGCGCCGGTGGCACAGTACTGGCCGGAGTTCGCCGCGAACGGAAAAGAAGGCGTGCTCGTCCGCCACCTGATGTCGCACACGTCCGGAGTGTCTGGCTGGGCGCAACCGGTACAGCTCGAGGACATCTTCGACCCGGAGAAGTCCGTCGCGATGCTCGCCGCGCAACCACCTTGGTGGGAGCCGGGCACTGCATCGGGATACCACGCGCTGAACCAGGGCCACCTCGTCGGCGAGGTGATCCGGCGAATCGACGGCCGCTCCCTTGGCCGGTTCTTCCGGGACGAGATCGCCGGCCCGCTCGGTGCCGACTTCCACATCGGCCTCGACCGTGCCCACTTTGACCGCGTCTCCGACGTCGTCGCGCCTCCTCCGATCCCGTTCGACCTCGACGCGCTCGGCCCCGACAGCGTCACCGTGAAGACATTGACCGGACCGCTGATGGAGGCACCGCTCTCATGGACCGATGCCTGGCGACTGGCAGAGATCGGCGCCGCGAACGGTCACGGCAATGCCCACTCGGTCGCAAGGATCCAGTCCGTCGTCGCGTGCGGCGGAGAAGTGGACGGAGTCCGGCTCCTGTCACCGAAGACGATCGATGTGATCTTCGAAGAGCAGTCGAACGGAGTCGACCTCGTGCTCGGCGTCCCGCTGCGGTTCGGGATCGGATACGCGCTGCCGTTGCCGGCGACGCTGCCATACATCCCGGAGGGGAAGATCTGCTTCTGGGGCGGATGGGGAGGCTCGATGATCATCATCGATCTCGACCGCAGGATGACCATCGCCTACATGATGAACAAGATGGAAGGCGGCATCATCGGCGGTCTCCGCAGCGAAGCGCTGATCAACGCCGCGTACGCGGCGTTGGGGACCTGAAACCACGCGCGGCTCAGACCGCTCGATAGGCGGACCCTGCACCGAGATCTCGAAATCGAAGTCCATCAGATCGAAGTGCACGATGTGCGACTCCGTGCCGTGCAGAACGCCCGGATCGGCCATGAGCGGGTTCCCGTCTCGAAGTTGCTGTCGTATCGTAGAAAACCACGCCTGCAGGCGATCCGACCGGGGCCGGTGGCGTTCAGCCGTCGCCAACGACGGTCGGGTACGACAGAGGGCACGTCGTAGCGAGCGCCGTGTGCGTCGACGGGTCGAGCTCGGTCAGGAACGTCGCGTGGAAGCGGTTGATCATGTTGGACAGCCCGACGGTGAAGCAGATCTCGATGATCTGCTTCTCGTCGAAGTGCTCGCGGAGCGCCCCGTACGTCGCATCGTCGATGGTCTCGCTGCGTGTGGACTTCTGCGCGTACCGAACGATCGCAGCCTCGTCCGGTTCGTAAAGGTGGACCGGCAGTGGGTCGTCACCGAGGTGCGCGAGCTTCTCCTCCGTCAGACCCGCTGCCCGACCGAGCAGCACGTGCGTCGGGATTCAATAGTGGCAGTCGTTCGTCACCGACGCGGTGAGGTAGGCGAGCTCGCGCTGCGCCGGTGTCATTGAGTTGTCAAAGTAGACGGCGGTTCCGAACTCGACCATCTTCTGCAGTGCGGCGGGATGATTGGCGACGGCGCGATACACGTTCGGAGGGACGGCGCGACCGCGCAGACCGGTGACCTGACGGAGGACCTGCGCGGCGAGCGGGTCGGTGCCCTCCGCGTCCGGGTTGACGAGGGGGAGCCGTGTCATCAGTCCAACATACTGCTGCGATGCGTCGCTGGCGCACCGCAGCCACCCTTGACATCGTCAACATGAATTGCCATGCGTGGGTACTCGCAAGCGGACCCCGTGGAAGTGGTGCGCTTCGCCGCCAATCCGGACGTCTCGCCGAACCAGCACCTGCGTTCGGCCACGGTCCGCACTTCTGTCTCGGTGCCAACATCGGCAGCGCGAAGAGTACGGTCGGCACCGTACCGGCTGGCGTAGTCGGCGATGGAGGGTCACGAAGTGGGACTGCAGGATGAACTGGTCGGAACCTTCGAATTGGTGGCACTGGAGTCGCGCCGCTCCGACGGGGAGATCACCCATCCGTATGGCGACCACCCGATCGGGATGTTCATGTTCGACTCGGCCGGTCGGTACTCCGTCCAGTTGACGGATCCCGACCGCACCCCGGAACAGGGGAACTACGTCGCGATGTTCGGCACCTATGTCGTCGCTGAGGACCAACGCGCGTTCATCCTGACGCCGCGTGGTGCTGCGGACCCGCAGTTGATCGGCACCGAGGTGCTCCGTCACGTCGCCTTCGACGGCGAGTTAGCGGTCTTCAACACACCGACCACACACGTCGACGGGATCGTCGTCACGACGTACATCACGTGGCGCCGGGTCACGTCGAGGTAGCCCAGCACCAACGCTGCGGCGGGGGTCGTCACGGTGTGGGGAACGTGAACCTCACGAGCGGGGTGAGGTAGCCGCCGGCGGCGCGGATCGCTGCGCCCCACGGTTCGAGCGTGGTCAGGATCTGGTCGATGTCGTTGCCGAGCACGTCCAGGGCGGCGGTCATGGCGGCGTCGGTGGCGGCCTCGATCTGCTCGCGCTCCTTGCGGCCGCGGTCGGTGAGTCCGGACGCGTCGAGGAGACCACGGGTCGCGAGGCGGTCCTCGGCGGCGCCGAGCTGGTCGGGTGTCCAGCCGCGTCCGGCAGTGTGGGCCCGGCCCGGCAACCCCCAGTAGAGGTCGGAGAGCAGGCCGATCTCGGTGGGGTCGAACCCGGCCGCCGACCACACCTGGATGTGGGAGTCGCCGCGGAACTCACGCAGCCGGTCGGCCGACCGCCACAGCCGGGCGATCGGCTCGTCCGGCACCGCCTGGGAGCGTTGGCCGGCGAACAGTGCCCGACCGGCGAGCGGGAGATCGTCCGCTGAGCGCAGCAGCCGCTCGGTGACCCACGCTGCGCCGACCGGTTCGGGTCCGAGGATGCGCCGCAGTTGGGCTGCGGCGCCGTCGAGTCGTGCTGCCCACATCGTGGTGGCATCGGCCAGTTCGTGACCGCGCTTGGCGAGCGGAACGATCTCGTCTGGGTTGAACACGGCGAACGCGGCGGCGACGAGCTCGGGTGTGACGTCGCCCATGACCGCGCTGCGGCTGGTGAAGAAGCCGGCCTTGTCGGGCAGCGCCGTCGCACCGACGAAGCCCGGACTCGGTGCGAAGCCGAGCGCTTCGTAGTTGGCGTGGCATTCGGGGGAGAACTGGGCCTGCCCGGCGATCGGCTCGAGCGCTGACGCGAGGAGGCGAGCCATTGGTTGCGGTTGCGTCACGAGCGGACTCTACGACCTACTCGGCACGTGACCCGCCGTTGCTCTGCTGCCGCTGTGCACCGTCGAACGCCCCGACCGGTTCAGTGTAACGTTCGTCCGATGAGCGAGAGCGGCCGACGAGGGGACTACCGCCACTGGGTAGGGGTCCTGAACCAGGGTCCACTGGTGTCGACGACGAACGTCTTCCGCCTCGAGCACATGCTCGCCGCACGACCGTCGCCGGTGACCGCGGAGTTCGGCGGGATGGCCGTCGGTGACGCTGCCCCTGACTTCACGCTCGAGCGCACGGACGGCCAGCGGGTCGCGTTGACCGACTTCCGTGGTCGCCCAGTCGTGATGCGCCTGACGCGTGCCGTGTCCGACGGCATCATTTGACCGCTGTGCATCCCAGGTCTGGATGACCTGGTCCGAACGCACGAAACCTTCGCGGCGCGCTGTGTCGAGTTGATGGTGATCCTGCCGCTGCCTATCGGGCAGTGCCACGCCGTCGTGGAGAACCTCGGGCTGACCTACCCGCTGTACGCCGATCCGACGTGGGCGGTGTTTAAGCAGTACACGACCGGCCACATCCTCTACGCCCCCAAGCAGTCGTGGGTCGGCGTAGATGTCGACGGCACGGTCAGCTACGTCTGGCGGCAGGGCGGTGACGGCGGGATCGGTCGCGTACCGCTGGGGCCCGAGGTCCTCGACGCCGTCGCGCCATGACCGCACCGGCGTACGACGACATCCACGTCGGTGACCGCGTCTACTGCTTGGCCTGGATCGGCCAGGCCTTTGACGTCGTGCGGCGAGACGACGATGTCCAGCTGATCTCGATCGAGACGCCCGCGTCGTCGCCGACGTTTGGGCAGATCGACATCTTCCCGGAGACGATGTTCCTGCTCACCCACGAGCAGTGGGACCAGATCTGGTACTGGCCGGACCGGGCCGGCGAGCGCTACACCGAGGTCTTCGACCGCTTCGTCGACGCCCATCACGTCGGTGACGTGGTCGCAGGCTTCCACGGCGGCGACGGGTTGCTCGCCGCAGCCAGCCGGATGACGGTCGCCCTCGACCCCGACACGGCGATGATGTTCCGCATCACCAGCATCGATCGCGAGCGGGGAGAAACCCGCGTCGAACCGGTGGCCGCGATCGGTGCCGACGAGACGTTGATCAGCTCACCCGCAGCCGACCCGGCCGGACCGTGGCTCGCCTGTGGACCAGCGGTGCCGCTGCGCCTCGAGATGCGGATGTACCGGTGGTGCCTGTGCTTCGGTGAGCTGATCCTGAACTGGCAAGACCTGAACTCCGGGGACCTCGTCCGGCGCAACTGATCACGGTCGGCCGGCCACCGAGAGCGCCGACCCGGCCAGCTCCTAAGAACCAGCCGTCCCCACGCTCGAAGGCCTCACGGATGGAGTAGAGCGGGCTCGTGCCGAGATCGCCGTAGACGACGCCGACGGCGCCGACCGCAAGCACCAACCCGCCGACGTGAACGTACTCGTGCCGCGCCGCGGTCATCGGGGCCGGCCCCGATGTTCAACCGCGGTTCCCGATCGCGGTCACCAC
>JANOKQ010000939.1:0-2133 GCA_031419375.1 Acidimicrobiaceae bacterium | reverse complement strand
GCGAGGATGGTGGCTGCCACCCAACCCTTCGTGGCCGTACGCAACACATGTGTCTCGTCCGCATTGAGCGACACACCGAACTTGGTGCAGACGCGAGCCGTGTCCGCAGCGCTGAAGGCGAGATCGTGGTCGGTGAGCACGACCGCCGGGGCTGCGCGGAGGGGGGCAAGCTCATCGGACAGACGTCGCGTCAGGACGACCATGGTGTCGGCGGCGCGCAGCATGTTCACCATGTCGAAGACGAGGGGGGCGGCCGAGGCGCTGAGGTGATGGGCATCGTCGATGGCCAGCACAACGCCATCCGTGCTGCGAGCAATCGCCGCCATCACGACGTGGAGCGCGGCTTCCGGCGTTCCCGAGGGCCCGTCTACATCAAGTCCCGACCGGGCCACCGCGACGACGAGGTCGGTAACGAAGACGTCGGGCGTCTCACTGTGAGGTTGGCATGCGACGACCACCAGGTGGCGGCTGGTCCTGGCGGCAATCTCGGTCAGCAACGTCGACTTCCCGGTGCCGCCGGCCGCCTCGATCACGGCGAGGCGCGACCGCTCGATCGTCGCCACCAGTTCGCCCCGTTCGACGTGGAACGACTGAAGTGCGGACATTCCAGCTTGGTCGTCGGTTCAGTCGGCGCTTCGGTCGATGATGGCGGGGTCAGGGACGAAGGTGCGTAACAGCCATTGGAAGTTGTGCCACCCGGCTTGCGCTGAGCCGACACAGCCGCGGGCGGCGCGGGCTGCGTCGTCGCTGATCGGCTGGGCGCCTGGCGCTTTCATGTGGGCTTCGGCCACCCGCTCCATCAGCACGAAGAACCCGACGCATTCGTCGACGGTGGCGCCAACGGTGAGGAGGCCGTGATTGCGCAGCACCGCCGCTTTGGCCCCGCCGAGCGCCGCAGCGATCCGCTTGCCGCCGTCGGTGGACATCACGTCGACCTCGTGGTCGTCGAAGATCTCGTGGTCCTCGAAGAACGCGCACGACTCCTGGGAGATCGGCCGGAACCGTTGCACCAGCCCCGAAAACGGTGTGCCGTACGGTGTATGGGTGTGCGCGGCGCTGACGATGTCGGGGCGGGCCTCATGGATCGGCCAGTGGATGTGGAACGCGGCGGGGTTGATGCTGCCCTCGCCATCGACGACGGTGCCGTTCGGGCCGACGAGTACGAGGTCGGTCACGGTCACGCTGTGGAACGGTGCGCCGTAGCGGGCCAGCCAGAAGTGGTCGAGCAGTTCGGGGTCGCGGGCGCTGATGTGGCCGTCGCCCATCGACCCCCAGCGTTGCGCGCCGAACACCCGGTAGGCCAGCGCCAGGCGCGCCTTGCGGTGGGCTCTCGTCTCGGCGATGTCGGCAAACACCGGCTCGGCGTCACCGGGATGCAGGAGCGGGTAGTTGTTCATCGCCCAGGTCTACACGAAGCCCGGCGTGGGGCGGGCGAAGATCTCACGGACCATCGGCTCGAAGTGCTCGAGCGGCTCGTGGCGGTACGCGGGGTCGAAGCAGTTCTGGTCCCACTCGGCGCAAAACGAGATGGTGGCCGCGTAGTGCTCGCTGTCGCGGTACGCGTCGCGTTCGTTGCGATCGCGTCCGTAGTGCTCGAACCAGTAGTAGCCCTGGAACAGGCCGTGATGGTGCACGATCCACCAGTTTCGCTCGCTCACGTACGGCCGCAGCAGGGCGGCGGCGACCTGAGAGTGGTTGGCCGTTCCGATGATGTCGCCGATGTCGTGGAGCAGCGCGCACACGACGGTCTCGGTGTCGGCCCCGTCGCGTTCGGCGCGGGTGGCCGATTGGAGGACATGATCGAGGCGCGAGATCCGGTACGGCGATGGACCTGCCATCTGCCCGAGCCAGTCGAGCACCCGGTCGGCCTGGCTGTCGATCTGGTGCTGCTCGTGTTCGAACACGAGGTCGTAGTCGGCGCGGGTGCCGTGCTCCATCGCCGTGAACGCGGCGGTGCCAGGCGCAATTTCGGTCACGACTGGACCGTCACGACTGGACCGTCACGACTGGACCGTCACGACTGGACCGTCACGACTGGACCGTCACGACTGGACCGTCACGACTGGACCGTCACGACTGGACCATCACGACTGGACCATGGCGTTCGTTGCGTCGCCGGTCATCCGGGCGAGG
>JANOKQ010000938.1:0-3452 GCA_031419375.1 Acidimicrobiaceae bacterium | reverse complement strand
AACGTTTCTCGATAGCGGATTTCGGACATCGACGTGAGTGCTGATGTGGCCCGAGAGGACGCGTCGATGTGGTCGAGTCGGTCGTCGCTTGGGTCGAGGCGGTCAGGCGATCACACTCCAATCATCGAGTGATCTCTCTTGGACGGCTAGGACCGCTCAGCTTTCAGCCGTCACCGACAACGGCGCTGAGGCGCCGATATGTGCGGGCGTCGACTTCGCAGATGCCGGTGCTCTGCGCCGCGTGTTATGCGCCGATTTCGACGGGCGTCCGGCGGCGGTAGTAGTGGATGAGGCGCTCGCCATCAAGCAACCGCAGTCAGCAGTCCGACTCCCTTTGTGCATCATCGCCCTATGTTCACCGCAGCCGGGCTCGTCGTCGCAGCCCTCACCGTCCTGACCACGGTTGATGACCACTTCGACCGAATCCGACTCGGTCGCCGTGTCGGCATCACATGCCCCGCCATCGTCGGGACCGTCATGGCGCTCGACCGGGCGGCTTTCGCCAAAGGAGCCGACCGACACGTGTCCGAGGAAGCAGCAGCGGTGACCCGCTGGTTCACCTACTCGATCCATCACGTCTTCGACAGCCCGGGCGTCAGAGACCCCACCCGTGCCCCAACTGTGAGTCGGACGAACAGCCAGAGCGCCGAAACTCCGGAATGCCAACGTCTACAGCAGCGCGAAGCTGAGCAGCAATGACTGGCCCACTCGACGACTACCGCGGCCGCCATCAGCCCCAACTGTTCGACGCTCAGATCGAGCCGCTTCGGGCCAACCTGATCGGCCAAATCGAAACTGTCGAGGAGATGCGCGAGGGGTTCGAGCACCAGCCGACCGACGGCTCGATCGCCGCAGCTGAAGTCGCCGGCCAGGCAGCGTTCGCCGGCGAATGGGGATCAACGCCGGCGTACGACGCTCTGTGCATCATCTGGGCGCTGGTCACCGCAGCAGAGGGCCACCTGCACTCGATGTCCACCCTCCTGCGGCAGCCGAAGGTGAATCCGACGTCGATCGACGTGCTCGCCCGGACGGCACTGGAAACCCTCGCCCGAGCCGTGTGGCTGGCTGAGCCGGCGCTCGGCGCCGAGACCCGCCTCAAGCGGGCCAAGACGGAGCGGCTCTACAGCGCCGCCGAGCAAGCCAAGCTCGGACCCGTCGCCCAAGGTGTCGCCACCGACGTTCGCGACAGGATCCTGCGGACGGCCGACAACTTCGGCTGGGTCAAGCTGCCGGCCAAACGGGGTACTCCGCCCCGGTTCGAGGAGCGGCCCGCTGCGACCACGCTCGTCGGACGGTTGATGCTCGACCACAAGGGCGACGGCATCGGCGAGTTCGCGTACAGGCTGCTGTCCGCATCGGCGCACGGCACGATCTACGGGCTCGTCAGGCACATCGAACGCGTCCAAGACTTCGACGACGGCACATCACTCGGCGCGACCAGAGTGAGTTCCATCGAGGTCCGGCTACAACTCGCGATCGGGACGGTCGCCTACCTCGCGGTCATGGACCGGGTGCTGCTCTTGTTCGGCTGGCACGAACATCCGGCCTGGGTGAAGTCGGCGCAAAGCAGTCGTGCACTGGTGACTCGCGTCGCCCGCGAACTCCACAGCGCACGGTGATGATCGGGTGGACGTCCACGAAACTGACGATCCGTTGATGGCGTGGATGGTTAACTGGCCGCATGATCGCGACCAGCATCGAAGCCACAGCAGCCGCGGCGATAGTGACCTTCGCCGTCGGTGCATCGCTCGGCTCGACGCAGCGCTACCTGAAAGGCCGGGGGAGCGACCTCCTCGCCGATCGACGACTCAGAAAGAACGGCGATCACGTCGCGATCACCTCCCACTTCGTGTCACAGTTCGACAACCGCGGCGGCGAACGGCTCGTCGCTGGCGTGGCGGCTGCTCCGAGCGTGAGCTTCAAGAGCGGCGTCACGTTGGACGCCGAAACAATCGAGCGGTGGAGGGGCGAGCTGCCGGAGTTAGCGACGCTCCCTCGCGACTACCTCAACCCAGACGAACTAATCCGCTACCGTTCCGACGAACTGGACGACGAGCGTCAGCTTCAGGTCACCCCGGTGGGGATCATCGACACCGTGCAGCCCGTCGATCATCAGCGGCGCATGGATGGCGAGCCTGCGCTCGACCTAGTGAGCTTCATCCGAGCGATCGTGCCGCCGGTGGTGGCGATCAGCGACGGCGCCCACCGCCGACTGTTCGGCGCGCATCTTCGTTCGAAGCGCCTCGATTGGCAGATCACTCTGAGCCGGACAGTGCGAGATCGGAAGGACACGTATGACACCAACGTTCCGTGGAGCTCGATCGTGTTCCCGAAGTCGTCTCCGCGTGACTCGACGGCTGGTCAACAGGCACCGATGAACAAGGCCGGGCTTGCCTCGGACGCGCTGCGCAACATCGCCGCCGACACGAAGCCGTCAGTCATCGTCAACGCCGTTGTGCGAGCGCTGATCATGCGAGCCGGCTACTCGGGGATCGACCTTGTGTTGGATGAGGTGGCAGTGATCGTCGACCGCGAGATCGCCGGGTGCAGCTCTGCCCACCGGTGAGGCGGTCGGGTGGCAAACTGGGTCCCGGAGAACACTCCTGTCGGCGCCGATAGCCGCTCACGTAGCCGACGTTCTACGCTCGTGTGAGCGAGTCGGAACGAGAGGATTTGAACCTGGGTCTGCTCGTGCTGGGCTGTGCCGTGTGTCTCTGTCCTGGCCAGCAGACAGTTTCGCAGTGGTGCTCGAGAAGGTTGTGATGCCCTGCGACGGCTCGTTTGATGCCGTTCGCGACCAGGCTGTGACCGCCACGCGATCAGGAGGCTGGCAGCTCGCCTGTCCATACGAATGAGGACGCCTCGACTTCGAGAACCCATTCGCGCACGGCGTCGATGCTCGCCGCTACATCTTCGATCGACAAGCCTCCGATGCTCGACGAGCCGTCAGTGCTCCACGTGTGCTGATGCGGATCGTCGCCCGGGAACGCTGCGCCGAACTGCGTCAGCGACCACGTCGATTTTGTCTCGGCCGGGTCGTCGTACCAATGCTCGACGATGTTCCTCAATAGTCGGATGCGCTTCCGCTCGGCGGCCATCAACGAGGTCTGCACGGCACCCTCGGACTCGAGCATTGTCAGCGCCCGGTGGACATTGGCGAGGGACACGAGCAGGAAGTGTCGATCTGCCGCCAGTCGCATGAACGGGTCTCGTGAATTGTCGTCGTACACCTGCGGACGCTCGCCGATATGCGCGCCGAAGTACTCGTGCTGCCACCGCAGACGCTCGATCTGTTCCAGCGCAGCGAACGTCCAGTACGCAGCGCCAATCACCCCTCGCCGCCGGCGCTCCTCTGCGGCTTGGCTCCGGTCGGGTGTCCTGGAACTCAAGCGCCGATCTCCCGTCGGAGCAGTGGTGACACTTCTCCGACCTCGACGAGTCCCCCGAGGAAC
>JANOKQ010000937.1:0-18831 GCA_031419375.1 Acidimicrobiaceae bacterium | reverse complement strand
CGGCGAGATGATCTACGTGATCCTCGACAACCTGGCCAACACAACACGCTCGAGATCCGCGCGTGGTGCGAGGCGAACAACGTTGAGCTGGCGTTCACACCGACGTACTCGTCGTGGGCGAACCCGATCGAGACACACTTCGGTCCTCTCCGCAAGTTCGTGCTCAACAACAGCGACCACGCCAACCACGCCGCGCTGGGACCACGCAAGGAACCGCTCCGAGTCCGAAGCGAAGCCCGACGGCGATGGGGTCACCCCCGCGCGGCCGCCTGAACGGCCAAGCACGCCCGCTCGCCGACAGCCAACCGCGGGACTCGCACGCCCCGACTCGCCGCGCACCCACCCCAACAGGCCCGGCTGCACCTCGTCATGACCAACGACGCGAACCTCACTGGTCCGCTCGACGCCATCCTCCCCGTCACGAGCCGCAAGCGCGCGAACATATGTGATCAGAGCACTAGTCGCCCGGCTGGCGGATCAGCGGCTTTCTTCGACGTAGCGGCGGATCGTCACCTTCTTGCCCCTGATCGTGGTGCGTTTCATCGCGGCAATCACATCGTCGATCGCGTGTTCGGGCACACCGACGATCGAGAACCGTTCGGCCACCTTGATGGGGCCGATCTGCTTGCCGGTGAGGTTGGTCTCGTTGGCGATCGCACCGACGAGATCGCCAGGGGTCACCCGCTCGGCACGACCGAGGCCGATGTAGACACGAGCCGTGGTCCCGTTGTCGTCGCGGTCGCCTCCCTTGCCCCGCACTGGGCGGTCGCGTGTGCCGCCCTGGTCTCGCTGTGGGCGGGCATCGCGCGTGTGCCGGTCGGGGGTGGGCCGGTCGGGGGTGGGCCGGTCGGGCCGGACGAACGGCTCGGGGATCTCGTGCACATCGTCGACTGCGCCGCCGGCTTCGTGGGCCAACTTCACCGCGGCGAGCGCGATGTCGCGGACCTCGAACTCGTCGGACAGCGCGTCGACCACCTCACCGAACCGGTCGACGTCGCCGGTGAGCAACGCCTCGCGCAAGGTGACGAGCGTGATCTGCATCTGCTTGGCGCGCAGATCGGCGACCGTGGGGATCTTCTCGATCGCGATGGTCTGCTTCGTGAGCCGCTCGATGTTGGTCAGCTGACGCTGTTCACGCGGTTCGGCCAGGGTGATCGCCACGCCCTCACGGCCGGCCCGGCCGACGCGGCCGATGCGGTGCACGTATGCCTCCGGCGCCGAGGGGACGTCGTAGTTGAACACGTGGGTGAGCTGATCGAGATCGAGCCCTCGGGCCGCGACGTCGGTGGCGATCAGCAGTTCGGCGGTGCCCGAACGCATCCGCCCCATCACCCGGTCGCGTTGCTCCTGGCTCATCCCACCGTGGAGCGGCTCGGCGCGATAGCCGCGGCCGTTGAGCGTTTCGGTCAGCTGATCGACCTCGGTGCGGGTGCGGCAGAACACGATCGCCGCCGTCGGCACCTCGACGTCGAGGATGCGCCCGAGCGCGGCTGGCTTGTGCGCCCTGGCAACGATGAACGCCCGCTGGCGGATGAGCGCCTTCCCAGCCTTGGTTTCGCCACGGCCGATCTGGATCTTGACCGGGTTCTGCTGGTGGCGCTTGGCGATGCTGTGGATGCGCGGCGGCATGGTGGCCGAAAACAGCACGGTCTGGCGCCCCGCTGGCGTGGATGCGAGGATCTCCTCGATGTCCTCGGCGAAGCCCATGTCGAGCATCTCGTCGGCTTCGTCGAGCACCACCATGCGCACATCCTGCAGCGGCAGCGTGCCGCGACGGATGTGGTCGAGGGCCCGGCCCGGCGTTGCCACCACCACGTGCACTCCGCGATCGAGCGCTTGCAGTTGGCGACCGATCGGCTGCCCGCCATAGATCGGCAGCACCCGCGCGCTCACGTCGCGGCCGTACTTGTAGATCGCCTCCGACACCTGAACCGCGAGTTCGCGGGTTGGCACCAGGATCAGCGCCAGCGGCTGGACCTTGGCCTTGGCATCGACGAGTTGCAAGATTGGCAGCGCGAACGCAGCGGTCTTGCCGGTGCCCGTCGCGGCTTGGCCGAGCAGGTCGCGCCCCTCGAGTAGTAACGGGATCGTCTCTCGCTGGATCGGGGTCGGCTCCTCGTACCCGAGATCGGACAACACCTGCAGCAACTCGGTGCGCAACCCGAGCTGATCGAATCCGCCGTCGATCTCGGCAACCTCGGGCTCCTGATCGGCAACCTCGGCGACCTCGGAGGCGACCTCGGAGGGGGCCTCGGTGTCGTTGCCCGTGTCGTTGCCCGTGTCGTTGCCCGTGTTATCCATACGCCGAACAGGGTAAGGCCGCTGGCCGGAATGCGTCGATGAACGCCTGCAACGCTCGTTGCTACGGCGCGGTGGCGAGCAGCCGCAGCCGGCTCTCGAAGTCCTCGTGGTTCAGGTAGGCACCGCACAGTCGGCGTCGGCCCGTGTAGGCCGCGCGCCCGTGGAGCACGCGCCAGTTGTCGAACAGCAGTGCCTCACCGGGGCGCAGCACGTGGGACCACTGGAACCGTTCGTCGTTGAGGGCGAGGTCGAACGCTCGTAGTGCCTCGTACAGCTCGATCATCTCTCCAGCCGGCAGGAGGAACGGCGCCCTGTCGGAGTTGTTGAACGACACCTGCACCAAGCGGCTGGAGTGATCGTGGCGCAGCACCGGCCGTGCCGACATCAGGTGCACGCCGTCGCCGATGTACTGCCCCGGGATCGCGACGGTCGACAGCACCTCGTGAAGGCGGGGGGTTGCAGCGCGGATCTCGTCGGCCACCCGGAACCCGTCGACGATCGTGGTCTCGCCGCCCTCGCCATCGAAGAACAGGCAGTGCAGCAGTTGCAGACCGGGTGCGTCGTGTGCGTAGGTGCCGTCGGTGTGGGGGCGAAGCTCGAGGTTGGTGTACGCGGTGTCGGCCTTGCTCATGTCGGCGGTGAACTCGAAGAACCCGCCGAAAATGGTTTCGCGGATGTACCCAACGCGGCGGATGAGGGCTTCGGTGGCCTCGGCGGTGGCTGGCGTGCCGGTGGCGATACAGAAGCCGAATTGGGCGACGGAGCGCAGCCAGGCGACGACCCCGTCGTCGCTGCCCATGATCGCGTCGTAGGGCACCGCGGGCGGAGCCGACATCGTCGACGCGTCCCAGAGCTGCACAGCGCTGTCCACGCGCGCAGCGGCCGCAGCGGGTTGACGGAAGCGTTCCAGGAAGGCGACCGGTAGCTCGGACCGTTCATCGCTACCCGCCCACGTGATGACCACGACATCGCCCGCAGCGGTGACATGGGACGCGGTGAGGCTTGCCGGTACGGAGGCGGTGTACAGCTGACGTTGCTGGGTGAGCGGATGCATCGTGGCTTGGTCGTGGGCGTGATCACGCAGCCATACCCACGGGTAGGTGCTCTCGACATCATCGCTCCACACGACGAGCAGGTGGGTCGAGCACGATGTCATGGTTTGGATCACCGCCATCGTCGCAAACTGTACCTCCGTTCAGGAAACACGTTCGAGCGTTGAGGAACCCGAAGGGACCACGCTGCGCTGCAGCAACCGGCGCGTCGGGCGGTACCGTGCGCGCATGGCATCTCATTCCTCATCCGACGTCGAGACCGTCGAACGACTCATCCCGGCTCCCGCAGCAGCAATCTTCGCGTTGGTGGCCGACCCCTCCCGGCACCCCGACATCGACGGCTCTGGCACGGTCCGCAAGGCAAAGTCCGACTCGTTGGGCGCGCTCACCCTGGGATCGAAGTTCGGCATGTCGATGAAGATGGGCATCCCGTACTCGATGGTGAACACGGTCATCGAGTTCGAGCCGGACCGGCGCATTGCCTGGCAAACCACCTCGTCGGTGCCGTTCATCGGACGTCTCGGTGGCGGACGGATCTGGCGTTACGAGCTGGAACCGACCGAGGGCGGCACGTTGGTTCGCGAAAGCTGGGACATCAGCCAGGAACGAGTGAAGGCGGTGGTGCGACCGATGCGCAAGCGGACCCGTGCTGCGATGCTGGCCACGCTCGAACGAATCGAGCAGCTCGTCGCCTGAGCCTCGACTGCGCTGGCTCTTGCGCCCAGGTTGCCGGGACGGGGCGCCGACTCAGATGATCGAGCAGGCCTTGGGGATCTGCAGCAGCGGAATCGGGTTGACGGCGGAGCTGCGCTGGCTTCCCGGATGCACCTCGAAGTGGAGGTGGTAGTTGCCGACACCCGGGTTGCCGGTGTCGCCCACGTACCCGATGAGGTCCCCCTGGTTGACCCGTTGGCCGAGCGCGAGGCCGGGCGCGAACGCAGAGAGGTGGGCGTAGAAGTAGTAGGTGCCGGTCAGCACCGAGGTCAGGCCCCAGGCGTTCCCCGACAACGAAGCGGTTGCGTCGGCCTGGGTCGTGATCGTGGCATCAGCGACGGCATACACCTCCTGGCCGAGCGTCGCCATAATGTCGACGCCTTCATGCGAGCGGCCGCCCGAGCGCGGATCGCCGAAGCTGTCGAGGATCTGACAGCGCGGTTCTGGCTGCATCGGAAAAATCAGTCCGCCAGATTGGCGCAGCCGTCGTGCAGGACGCGTGACCGATGCTCCGACAGCCTCGATCGGCATCACGGCAGCAACGGGACCCGGTACGGCACCCGCCACTGTCTGCTGCGCCGCCACTGTCTGCGCCGCCACTGTCGGCCGCGCCGCCGGTGGCCGAGCTGCGCCCACCGGGGCTCGTCCAATGGCGGCACCGGCATGGGCCGAGCCGAGGGTGAGGGCAACGAGAGCAAGGCCGAACATTGCAGCTCGACGGGAAGCAGCTCGACGGGAAGCGGTACGCCGCGACGGGAAGGGAGTGATCATCAAATCGTGTGCATCATCAGGGGTGCCCGGCGCGCGGGCGTCATCGGCGCCGCTGGAATGCCGCGACGCTACTTCTGTATCGGCACGATGGTCATTCGCCTGTAGCTCGCCCTACCGCGGAGTTCTCACCGCGCTCTTACCTCGACGCGATAGACCCCTCACCCTGTGGGAACACGATGTGCGCATCAACCCCACATCCCCAGGAGGGACACCATGAACAAGAAATTCGCAGCCGCTGGCCTGCTCGCCGGACTCGTCGCCGGAACCGGCGCCGGGCTGATCCTCGAACAGTCCGGTTTTGCCGGTGCCGCGAGCCCCAGCGCAGTGATTGTCGACGACACCAGCGACACCAGCGACACCAGCGACACCAGCGACACCAGCGACACGGTCCGTCCCGATCGTACGGCGCGACTGACCGACGTGCTGCAGCCGCTCGTCGACGACGGCACCATCACCGCCGACCAGCTCACCAAGGTGGTCGCCGCGCTCGATGCGGCCGGCCCAATGGGCGGTCATGGCGGCCGCGGTCGCGGCCACGGCGGTCCCGGAGGCGGTGGTCGCGGTGCAGGCATCGAGGCCGCGGCAACGGTGCTCGGTGTGACGGTGGAGGAACTGCACACCGCACTGCGCGACGGCACAACGATCGCCGCGCTTGCCGCGACCAACGGTGTCGACGTGCAGACCGTTGTCGATGCGATGGTTGCCGAGGCCACCACCCGCCTCGCCGAGCGGGTGACCGCCGGTGACCTGACCCAAGTAGAAGCCGACGCCAAGCTGACCGACGTCATCGCCCGGATCACCGACGTGGTCAACAACGGCCGCCCCGCCCGCCACGGCCATGGCCATGACGGCGCCGACACCGATGCCGATACGGCTGCGACCACGACTGACGCCTGAACCGACATGGCCGACCTTGGGTGCACGCCCCGGGTGCTGCGGCTGAGCACAATGGTGGCGATGAGCGGACGCGTACTCGTTGTCGACGATGATCGAGCGATTCGAGAATCGTTGGCGCGAGCACTCGAGCTCGACGGATACGAGGTCGTCCTCGCATCCGACGGGGCGGCCGCTCTCGCCGCCATTCGTGATGCCCGCCCCGATATGGCCATCGTCGATGTGATGATGCCCAACATCGACGGGCTCACGCTGTGCCGGGTGCTGCGTTCGGAACATGACCGGCTTCCGGTCCTGATGCTGACAGCTCGAACGGAGACCCATGACCGGGTCGCTGGGCTCGACGCCGGGGCAGACGATTACCTGCCGAAGCCCTTCGATCTCGCCGAGCTGATGGCCAGGGTGCGCGCCCTGCTCCGGCGCAGCCGCCCTGACGAGAGTTCCGCAGCGACGAGTGGGACCGCCACGGTGCTGCAGGTTGCCGACCTCCGCGTCGACCCCGATGCCCGCCGCGTGTGGCGTGGCGACAACGAGGTCGAGTTGTCCAAGACCGAGTTCGACCTGCTCGAACTGCTCGTGCGCAACACCGGCATCGTCCTCGATCACTCGCTGATCTACGAGCGGATCTGGAACTACGACTTTGGACCTGATTCGAAGAACCTCGCCGTGTACATCAGTTACCTCCGCCGCAAGGTGGATACCGGAAACCTTCCGAAGTTGATCCACACCGTTCGCGGAGTCGGCTACACCGTGCGGGCGCAATGACGAGCTGCGGCCGGTGAATCTCCGCCTGAAGCTGGCCATCTCGATGGTCGCCCTCGCCGCCGCGTCGACGGTTGCAGTTGGATCGGTCAGCTACTTCCTCACCCAGAACGAGTTGGGTGACCAGGTGGACGCCTCGCTCTCGCAGGCGGCGCGGCAGTACCTCGGCGCACCAGGCGATGGAGTTCCCGGGGGCCCCCTTGGTGGTCGCCGCCGCGACGATGATGTTCCGCGCGACAGGTTCCGCAGCTTCGCCCAGATCCTGGTGCAGGTGATCGATTCCGACGGCATCGTGCGGCGGTCGCCTCCGAGCGGGCCGCTGCCCGTCGGTGACGCTGATCGCACCCTCGCGGCCACCGGCGTTGGGGATGGCGCGGAGCCGTCCGTGCTCCGGCGCGATGGATCGATCGACGGCGAGCCGTACCGCTTGCTGACCGTCGCGTTCGATGGCGGTGCGGTGCAGTTCGCCCGCTCGGTGGCCGAGACCGAGCAGGTGCTCGATGCGATCCGCAATCGAACCATGGTGCTCGTGGTGGGCATGTCGGGCCTCGCGCTGCTCGCAGGGGTGGTCATCGCTCAGCAGGTGACTCGCCGACTCGTTCGTCTCACTGGCGTTGCGACCGCAGTCGCCGAGTCAGGTGACCTTGATGTCGAGGTGCCTGTCGAAGGCACCGATGAGACGGGTCGGTTGGGTCAGGCGTTCAATGCGATGTTGGTGTCGCTGGCCCGGTCGAAGCGGGCGCAGCACCAACTCGTCCAAGACGCCGGCCACGAGTTACGCACGCCGTTGACAAGCCTGCGGACGAACGTGTCGGTGATGCGCCGCTTCGACGAGCTGTCGCTCGCGTCGCAGCAGCGGCTGCTCGACGACGTCGAGTCCGAAACGCGCGAGCTGACCGCGATGGTCAACGAACTCGTCGAGCTGGCGACGGATCGACGCGACAGCGAACCGGTCGTGACCATGAGCATGGTCGAACTTGTAGGACCCGTCGTCGAGCGTGCCCGACGGCGATCCGACCGGCAGATCACGGTGACGACCGACGGTGCCGTGGTCGCGGTGCGTCAGCAGGCGGTGGAGCGGGCCGTGTCCAACCTGATCGAGAACGCGCTCAAGTTCAGCGTCCAGCCAATCGAGGTGCGCGCTGCACACGGGCGAGTGGAAGTGCTTGACCGCGGACCCGGTCTTGGTGCCAACGATATCGACCGCGTTTTCGACCGTTTCTATCGGGCCGATTCGGCCAGGTCGATGCCGGGCAGTGGACTCGGGCTGTCGATCGTGCGCGAGATCATCGAGGCTCACGGTGGCTCAGTGTTTGCCGCGAACCGCGAGGGCGGCGGATCGGCGTTCGGTTTCGTCGTGCCCGTCAGTTCTTCTGCTCCACCGGCTCCACCGGCGGGGCGGGGACCGGTGAGCGGGCGATGAACTCGACGATGTAGCCGTCGGGGTCCTGGACCCAGCACTGGCGCCGCTGCGGACCAGCTTCGACGACCTTCAGCCCGGCAGCGTGGAGGTGCACGACCGCGGCCTCATAGTCATCGATGGAAATCGCAACATGTGGTGCGGCAGGGTTGATGGTCGATGGGGTCAACCCGACATCGCCTTGCCCATCGGCAAAGGTGATCAGATGGATCTGCGCCGTGCCGATGCCGAGCCATGCTCCCTCGACGCGCAGGGCGGGGCGAGGGATCTGTTCCAGGCCGAGCACGTCGGTGTAAAAGTGCAGTGAACGGGCCAGGTCGCGAACGTTCAGCGACACGTGATGAAGTGAGAGTGCAAGAGCCACGGCGACCAGTGTGTCACGCCGGTGCAGTGACGCTGGGCTCGGTTGTGGCTGCCGCCGGGGAGCGGTCGCGGCTCTGGTCGTGGCGGCTGACCAATACCCCGTTCAACTCAGCGCACGCGAGCGCAACCATTGCGTGCAGCCCGAGCCAGGTGAACAACGCGATGACGGACGCGAACGTGCCGTACACCGGTGACGCATTGGCGATCAGTTGCGGTGCGACGGTGGTGCCGAGGAACTGCATGATCGAAAACGCCACACCCCCGATGAGCGCGCCGGGGGCCACCTCGCGCCAGGGAACGTCGACGCTCGTCAGGCGTTGGAAGGTGAGGCCGAGGGTTGCGGCGTTGATCGCTAGGGCCCCGAGGACGAGCAGCACGCGACCGGCGAAGGCGAAGTCGCCTGCACCGGCGATTGCGGTCACCGCTGCGGTTGCGATCTGTGCGCCCCCGATGACGGCAACGCCGAGGAACGCCCGCAGGCGCATCGCCGCGAAACTGGAGCGCTCGTCGCGAGGAATTTCGCGAACATCGTCGAGTGCGATCTGGATGGCCAGGAACGCCCGAAGACCCGACCACAGTGCGGCCACTAACCCGAACAGCAGCACGAGTGCACTGCCGTTGAGTTCGGCCGGGTTCTGCTCGAGGGTTTGACCAACGATCGGTACCTGTGCCAGGGCCGAGCCGATGATGTCGGCGCGAAGATCGGCACGGCCCTCGAGGACGAAACCGAGGATCGTGGTGAGCGCAAGGACGAGCGGGAAGATCGAAAGGAAACCGAAGTGGGCGATGAGCGCTGCGTTCTGGCTCGAACGGTGGCGGCCGTACCCGTCGAGGGTCTGCACCCCGATGTCGGCCGCATTCGAACGGTGTCGAACCGCAAGGACTCGTGGATGCTCGGTCCACGGCCGCTTGCTCGCGGGACGGTCATTCACGGCTGTCACACTAAACGACGTCCGGTCAATGGTCACGTGGGGAGCGAGTAGATGGCGCTCCAATCGATGGGGGCGTGCCCGGCTGTCGTGAGGGCGTCGTTGGTTCGGCTGAACGGACGACTACCGAAGAAACCGCGATACGCACTCAGCGGCGACGGGTGCGCCGATTCGATCACCACGTGGCGGTCGAGATCGATCAGCGCCTTCTTCGCCCGCGACGGTGTACCCCACAGCACGAACACCACCGGCTCCGGTTTGTCGTTGACGACCCGCAAGATGGAATCGGTGAACTGCTCCCAGCCGTGACCGTGGTGTGATCCTGCGTGACCGGCGCGCACCGTGAGGCAGGTGTTGAGTAGCAGCACCCCTTGGCGTGCCCACGAGGTGAGGTTGCCGTGGGCTGGACGCTGCACCCCGAGATCCGCGTGGAGCTCGGCGAAGATGTTCACGAGCGACGGTGGTGCGGCGACACCATGCATGACCGAAAAGCACAGCCCGTGCGCCTGCCCGGGCCCGTGGTATGGGTCCTGGCCGAGGATCACCACACGGGTGTCGGCGAACGACGTGAGATGCAACGCGGCGAACACGTGGTCGGGGGACGGGTAGACCGTGTGGGCCGCTCGCTCAAGCGCAACAAACTCCTGCAGCGACTGCCAGTACGGCTGGGTCAGCTGATCGCGAAGTAGTGGGTTCCAATCGGTGGCCGACACCACGCCAGTGTGGCGCGTGGTGCCGACCTACCGGCATCGTGGATTACCTCAGGTTTCAGTCGTCGTCGCTGCTGCTGCCACCAGAGTGTTGCTGTCCTCAGCTTCGACTTCGCCCTTGTCGTCGTCATCGTCATCGTCGTCGTCGTCGTGGTCGTGGTCGTCGGCGGCGTCGTGGTCGTCATCGTGGCCGGCGTCATCGGCGTCATCGGCGTCATCGTCATCGTCGAGCGTGGTTGAAGTCGAAGACGACGATGAGGTCGACGTGGTGTCGTCGTCTTCCTTGTCGGCGGCGTGGTCGGCGTCGTCGTCGTCATCGTCGTCGTCGTCGATGGAGGTGGTCGGTGCCGTCACCGCTGCAGCCGGTGCGACAGCAAGAGTGGTGGACGTCGTCGTCGGTCCGACGACGACTGCGAGCGCGGCTGGCTGCGTCGTCGACGAAGCTGTTGTGGTGGAGGAATCGTCGGTGTCGAGCTGGGTCATGACGTCGGTGACGACTGGAGCGTCGCCGCCACCGGCCGCGGCGGCGGCAAAGCCGGCTGCGCCGAGCACGAGCACGCATGAGATGGACGACACGGTGATCAGTCGGCGGCGAGTAGGTGTTGCCATGGTGGAACTCCGGTTTCTGTGTTCAAGAAGATTTCGGTTGATGGCGACGTTGTCGTCGGCAGCGTCACTGACACGTCGCGTGAGCATCAATGGTTTGGCGCGGGGATCGATCAGATCGCACGCTCCGGGCGTTGGCTCAGTCGTCGAAGTATTCGCCGCCGCCGCCGGTACCGGATTCGGATGTGCCGGAACTGCCATCGGAATCGGAGCCGATGGTTTCGACGTGCGGGATCATCGCGCCACCGACCAGGTTGACCTCGATGGAGGTGTGCGTGGTGGCCGATTCGAACTTAACTTCAATCCGAGTTGCGGTGGCATCGGAGACCTCGGCGTTGAATCCGCTCGCAGGGTTGACTGCCAGCAGCATCAGCACCCCGTCTTGCAGGCGTACTCGGATCGAGCCGCCCGCGCTGGCGAAGTCACTCGTCGCCGCGGGTGTTCCAGGCGCAGCCGGCGCGGCGGTCGACGTGGTCGCAACCGAGATTGCGGTGTCGTCGTCGGAGTCGATGTGGGAGTCGGCGTCGGCGTCGGAGTCCGTGTCGCCATCCGTCGTCGTTGGTGCCCACACCGGTGCCGGAAGGGCAGCGCCACCGAGCGGGCCGCTGACGCTGTTGGTTTGAACGCTCGCCGCTGTCTCGATGGACGAGTCGGTGTCCAAGGCGGCGACCGACGATGTGGACTCGAGGGGTGCTGAGGCGGAGGCCGTCGTCGACGCCGACTCAAGCGTGATGTCCGGCGTTGTTGACACGAAGTCCTCGGTGGCGGGCACGGCAGCCGAGGTGACTCGTTGTGCCGGATCCCCGCCGAGGTTGAGTGCGTACGCGCCGATCAGCATGACCGCGGCGATCATCGAGGCAGACGAAACGGCGGCTGCGCGCCGACGTCGGACCCGTGCGACACGGGCACCCACAGCCGTTTGCGCCGCGATGAAATCGGGCTCGGTGCCTGCGACAGCTCGCAGTTGCCGTCGGAGTTGGTCGTCGTCGTCGATCATGCTGGCGCCCTATTCATTGAGAAACATCACGGGAAAAATCATCGGAATCAGTTGTGCCGGAGGGCACGGGAAGCAGGGTTCCCCGCAGCCGTTCACGCCCTTGGTGCAGGTGGAACTTGACGGTGCCCTCGCTCAACTTGAGCACCGCAGCGATCTCGGCGATCGACATCCCATCGACGTAGTGCAACGCCACACAGATCCGCTGTTGCTTCGGCAACTGTGTCAGCGTGAGCATCACGCCATTGAGATCGCCGGATCGCGACCCGGCAGCGTTGTGCACGTGGTCGCGATCCGTGGTGGACGATTCGCCACGCAGCCGTTGCATCGCCGCGTTCTTCCTCGTGTTGCGGCGATGGCCGTCGCGAACGCTGTTGATCGCGACTCGTCGGATCCAGGCCACCGGATCGTCGTAGTGCTGCAACCGCCGCCAGCGCAGGTGGGCCTTGACGAATGCTTCCTGTACGGCATCGGCAGCCTGCTCGCGGTCGCCGCAGATGACGGTGAGGGCGCGCACCAGTCGCCCGTAGTGCAGGCGAAAGAGGTCGTCTAGCGAGACTGCGACCGTGATCTCGGTGGGTTCCGTCATGGAAAGGGCGATGTACACCATGAACGACACGCCGGAGCAGGCCGATCGGTTTGGTGTCGACGGTGGACGGTACCTCGTGGTCGCTGACAACCGACCGGCACCACGGATCGCGACGGCCTGGACGCCTCCCACTACCGTGAGCGGCCATGAGCGCGCCACCCGATGTGATCCTCGCGATCGACATCGGTGGGCCGCGGCTTGCCGCTGGCCTGATGACGCCTCGCGGAGAGCTGATCGATCGCACCGACGTCATGGTCGAGCCGTCCTGCAACGCCGCCGAGCTGTTCGCCTCGCTGAGCTCCATCATCGCCGAAATGCGTGCCCGTGCAGAGGAACACCACGAGGTGACGATCCGCGCGATCGGTGTTGGCTGTGCAGGTCCGGTGGCCGGGAACCTTGAGACCATTCGCCCCGACAACCTCCCTGGCTGGTGGGATTTTCCGATGCGCCAGCGTCTGATGGACCTGGTTGAGGTTCCGGTGTACGGCGATATCGACGCTAAGGCGCTCGTTCTTGCCGAAGGCTGGCTTGGCGCAGCGCAGGGTCGGTCGAACTTCATGGCGTTGGCGGTGTCGACCAGTGTCCGCGGCGGAGTGGTGCTCAACGGACAACTGCTCGATGGATCCACCGGCAATGCAGGCCACATCGGACATGTTGTGGTGGAGCCCAACGGACGTCGCTGCCTGTGCGGCTCACGTGGGTGCCTGGAGGCCGAAGCCTCGGGAAGGGCGATCGAGGCGATCACGGGACGCCCACTCACCGAACCGAGCTACGAGATCATGCAGCGCACCGGAGACCTGGTCGGACGCGCGGTGGCGTCTGTATGCAACCTGCTCGATCTCGACCTCGTGGTGGTCAGCGGGTCGGTCGCTCTCGGATTCGGGGCCACATTTGTCAACTCGGCCCAAACTGCGCTTGATCGCCATTCGCGGCTCGACTTCAGTCGCGGGTCGCGGATCATTCCGGCGCGGCTCGGCGACCAAGGCTCGCTAGTTGGCGCCGGCGCCATCGGTGTCCGTGGGTTGCGACGCGGCAACGGTCGTCGGCGCCCCTGATCCGGGCCGGCGATCCGGGCCACGAAACTGAGCCACGAAACTGAGCCACGATGCGCGCGACGCGCGCATCGGTGGACTGAGACTGCTCGCTGGCGGGTAGCTGCTGGTTACGGTGCTGGTGCCGCAATTTCAGAGCAGCGCGGGTGATGCCTGCGCCGGCCAGATCAGGACACACGAGGAACCACGATGACCAAGGTCCGTTCGAGAAACAATTCGATGATCGATGATCGCCGCTCCGGCGGCGGCAGCGGGGGTTTCCTGGGGGGCGGGGGTGGCGGGTTTCCGTTTCCGATGAAGGCTGGCGGCGGGCTGATGGGTGTGCTGGTGATGGTGGCTGCGCTGGTGCTGCCGCGCCTCCTCGGGGCGGATGCGCAATCGGTGGCGGGCGGCCAATCCGGCACACCAACCGCCGACTCGGCCGATGGCACCTGCAGCAGCGAGCTCGAACAGGTGATCTGCGGCGCGACCAACGACGTGCAGGACTACTGGGCCACGGCGCTGCCGCAGTTCTTCAACACGCCGTACCCGGCAACCAAGACCGTGTTCTTCACCGGCTCGGTGTCCACCGGTTGTGGCAACGCCACCTCGCAGACGGGGCCGTTCTACTGCCCGCTCGACAGCTTCGTGTACCTCGACCTCGAGTTCTTGCAGCAACTCGAATCTCAACTCGTCGGTACCACCGCCGACCTGGCCGAGCAGTACATCGTCGCGCACGAGTTCGGTCACCATGTGCAGAACGTGTTGGGCACGAATGCTCAGGTCCAAGAGGCGCAACAGAACGACCCATCGCAGGCAAACCAGTACTCCATTGCGCTCGAACTGCAGGCTGACTGCTATGCCGGAGCGTGGGTCGGTGATGTCGCCGCTCGCAATCAGCTCGACAGCTCGGGCGAGATCGCCGAGGCACTCGCCGCCGCCGAGGGTGTCGGCGATGACCGGATCCAAGAAAAGACCCAGGGTCGGATCGACCCGGAGGCATGGACCCACGGCTCTGCCGAACAGCGCCAGTCGTGGTTCATGACCGGTTACAACAGTGTCGACCCGAGTCAGTGCGACACGTTCAGCGAAATTCTCTGACGCGAGGCTGTCACGTCAGCCGCCGAAGCGACGGTACAGCACTTCCAGCGGCCCGCGGTCGAACAGGTCGTGCCACATCCAGGCCAGCGCAATCGCAATCAGCCAGAACACGAGCGCGAACACCAGCGCGGTATCGAGCCCGGTGCGCCGAACCACGCCGAGTTGGTTGACGACAACGTTGAACACCAACACGTGCAGCACGTACAGGCTCAATGTCGTCTGCCCCGCGACTTGCAGCACGCGCATCACCCGCGATTCGGGGACCCGTCGGCAGATCCAGGTGACCACGCACAGTGCAACGACGGCGGTTCCGAGGGCATTCGCGGTGTACAGCAGGCCACGGTCGAACGAGCTGGTCGACACCAGTGCAAGCCGCACGGAATCGCCAGCGTGGCCTGCGCTGAGCACGTGGTTGAGCGTGTAGCTCACGGCCACCGCAACGGCTGCGGAGGCACCGACGCGCAGCAACGCAAGGTTGCGCAGGTGCCGTCCGATCACGATGCCGGCGCACATGAACGCCATCCACGGCAGGAGCGGGTGGGTCCCGTTGACGAACGTGTCGAACAGCAACCCGCGCGGGGAACGGGTACCCAGCGTCCCCGGGGACAGCAACCAGTCGGGGGCGTTCGAATCAGCGGCACGCTCGACCGCCCACCAGCGAAGTGTTGCTCCGCCGAGGGCCGACAGGGCGCCGATCGTGACGATCCAGCGCGTCCGGAGGTGAAAGATCAGCCCGGCGATGACGAACGCGGCACCGTAGAAGAACAGGATGGTGCCGGGCCAGATCCAGTCGAGCACGAAACCGAACCCGTACAGCAGCGCACCGCGGCGAATCAGCCGCCACCGGTCGGCGGTGATCGCGGAACGGTCGCGGGAGGTGCGCGATCGTTCGGTGAGCAGCGTCACCCCGACTCCGGCGACGAGCATGAAGGTGGCTGCGAAGCGGGTGGACAGCACGCCGGTCCACGGATCGAACAGGCGGGTGGCGAAGCTGTCACCGGGGTGGGCCACAGCCTGCGAACCGTTCAGGTAGCCGTGGTAGTTCATCACCACGACACCGATCAGCGCAACGGCGCGGGTGACATCGGGACCGGGGAGCCGTGGGTGCGACACGTGTCGGTCGGCGGGTGGTGCCGCGTGCTGAGCAGTGGTGGGACCGGAGGTGGACGTGGGCGTGTCGGTCATCGCCACACCACCTCGTCCGGAGCGACCATGATCAGCGGGCGTTGCACATCGAGCCAGTCGCCGATCGCGGGTGCGTCGTGGGGTTCACAGACGAGCATGGAGGAATGCATGTGGGGCGGTTCCAGCAGCGCCAGTCGCCGTCGGGCGAAGTGGAACGGGCTCCGGTGATCGGGCAATTCGCTGACGCCGTGCGCAGATCCTGCGCCGACGACCACGACGGTGATCGGTGCGCCAGCGCGAATCGATCGGTAGCCGGCGCGGTCGCCGGCTTCGAGCCGATGGGCGGCGACCACGTCGGCTTGAAGATGCAAGAACGACTTGTCGCCGTGCCACAGAACAGTCCCGGAACGCAGTGACAGCTTCCGCTGCGGGTGTCTCGCCTCGAGATCGGCGAACGCCCTTGGCGACAGGTGACTGACCGAAACCGGCACGTGCGCAACTGCCGCAAACGTTGGTGCCGTCAGCGTTTCAAGCCACCCTGCGATCTCGGCGGTGGCATCGCTGTCGCTGTAGTCGGCATGGATGAGCGGCGTGTGCAGCATCAGCGAGTGAACGTGGAACCCGGCGGTGTTGACCAGATCGACGAGCGACGCCAGCCGGTCGGCGTCGACGCCAAAACGGTGCATCGACGAGGCCAATTTGATCGACACCCGCCCGGTCCACCCGGTGGCCTGCAACACTGCGACATGGGCCGGAGTTGATACGGCGGGCACGGCGTTCGGGGGAAGGGTGCCATTGGCAAGTCGGGCGGCGGGGGTGAGCACGAGGACTTCGGTGTCGCCGACGTCCAGCCCCCCGAGCTCGTACACCGTGCCCACTGCGATGGCCGGTGCGAACTGTGCCGCGATGCGAGCCAGGCAGACCCGTCCGATGCCGTACCCGTTGCCTTTCACAACCGGGATGAGGGAGCCCACGCTGTCACGAAACGCGTCGACGTGGGCCTGCCACGCGGTGGCATCGATGGTGAGTCGCAGGGTCATCGTCCGGCAACCGTAGTTGCCGACGGCTTCGTGGTGGCCGCCCCCGGTCCGTGTCCCGGTGTGTCCCCGCGCCCGGGCCAGGAGACGAACGAGGGCAACAGCGCGCCGGCGTGTCGTTGGCGCAGCGCCCCGGCCCATACCCCCGTGCCGTACGCGACGTCATCGAGCACTCGCAGGCCCAACGAGCGGAGCAGATCGATCGGCGGCCTGTCGGAATGCCAGTCGATGAACGCCGGTACGAGCACCGCCGCAGCGAGCACCCGTCGTGCCCGCGGCGACACCAGCGCGAGCACAGCGAGCAGCGGCCACCAGGCGCGTGTCAGCGCCGACGCGATCAGGCGGCCCGCGTACAGGTTGCCGATGCCGGCAATCCGCAGGGCTTCACGTTTCGGCACGCCATCGAGCTTGCGGGTGAGCAGTGCCGCGCTGCCCGCGCCGATCGCGATCCCGAGAAGCGGAATGCCTGTCGCCACCGGCAGCCACGTTGCCGCGCTCCACCCGCTCATCCGCAGCGGGGCGACCGCACCGGCGTGCCGGCGGGCGAGTGCGGCGGCAGCGGTTCCGTAGTGGAACCGCTGCATTGCCCACTCGCGCAGCGTGCGGCGCGTGGCGTGCAATGCCACCACTTCCGGTTCGTACCGGCACTGCCACCCCGCTCCGCCGAGCCGCCAGACCAGATCGACGTCCTCGCCGTAGCGCAGGTCGGCATCGAAGCCCCCGATGGCGCGAACCGCATCCGTGCGGCACACCACGACGGCGGCAGGCACGTAGCTCACGCGGGTTGCCGGGGTGATCCGTGCTGCCTCGCCGCCCATGTCGAGTGGTGAGTGACGTTGCTCGTACCTCGCCAGGGTGCCATCGCCGGGGTCGGCGCGAATCCGCGGTGCCACCAGCGCCACGGCTGGGTCGGACAGGTGTGTGGCAAGGTGCAGCAACGATTCGTCGTCGATGAACACATCGCTGTCGACGAACGCGACGAACTCGGTTCTCGCCGCCGCGAGCCCTGCGTTGCGGGCGCCTCCCGGACCGACGTTGCGGTCGAGGCGGATCACGATGTCGTCCTGAGCTCGAGCCACCCTCGCCAGGTGCAGCGGGGGGGTCGACGCGTCGTCCACCACGACGACCCGGCACCGCGTGGTGGCATAGCGAGGCAGTTCGTCACGGCATGGGATCACGATCGTCAGCCGTGATGGGTCGATGGACTCGGCGGCAAGCACCGGATGGATCGCTCCGGCGACGACCAGCCGCGACGTGAGGCGGGGGTGGTGTGCTGGTAACACGGTGCCGCGCTCGATTGCCGCCGCGACCGCGACCCCCGCGGCGGTCAGGCGGAACAATCGCAGTGGCGATCCGCCGATGATCACGGTGCCGGCCCCCGGCCGCCGGTACGACGAATCGAGTCGAAACGACCGTTCGCCCGACACCGGACCAACGCCGCCCTGGTGGTCCGGTGTCAGCATCGCCACCGTTGGACCGCGGCGACGAGGTCGGCGCCGAGTTGGGCGAGCAGCTCACCACCATGGTCGGCGCTGGCGCCGGTCGGGTCGCCGAGCACGCCATTCGGGCTCACCGCGCGCACGCCGGCGCGGCGAAGTTCGTCGAACAGCTCGCTGACCGGTTCGCACCGGCCAACCGCGGCCCGGTCCATGTGGACGAGATGCGGGGCGATCGCCAGCATCAGCGAGGTTTCGCTGTGCCCGCCGTGGGCGTCGCCGCCGACGATGTGCGGCCACCACGACAGCACCCGGCGGCCCTCGGCGTGCAATGCGGCGACCGCCAACTTGATCGGTGCCGCGTTGCCGCCGTGGCCGTTGACGAGCACCACCCCGTCGCTCCAATCGGCCGATCGAACCAACTCGACGACGAGGCGTTCGGTCACGTCCGAGCCGATCGACAACGTGCCGGGGAACCCAGCGTGCTCGCCGCTCGATGTCACCGTGATCGCCGGCGCGACCAGCATCTGCGCTGCGCCGGCCTGCCCCGCAAGTGTGTCGACCAGCACATCGACGAGTGACTCGGCGATCACCGTGTCGGTGTGCAGCGGGAGATGCGGACCATGCTGTTCGCACGACCCGACCGGCACGACGAGGATCACCGGTGGCGCGGCATCGACCTCGACCCATGTCAGCTCGTCGAGGCGACATGCGCCCGCACCGGTACCTCTGCCGCGTCGCTGGGTGCCTGTGCCGGTCACCGGTTCGGCCGTCTCACGATAGGTAGCCCCAGTGGCGCAGCGATTCGATGATCCGCTCGGCGCTGGCACGCGGATCGAGCTCGACCGTTTCTCCGTGGGCAACTGAGCCCCCGGTGTCGAGCAACTGCCGAACGCGATCGAGCGTGACGCCGCCGGTCGGCGAGCCGAGGATGCGCGCCCGTGGGCGGAAATCACTGATGTGGGACACCGTGGTCGACGAAGGGTGTGCCGCTGG